>JAFGEC010000214.1 GCA_016931775.1 Candidatus Zhuqueibacterota bacterium
AATTTCTCCTTCCCGGTCAAATAAATGTCCGGCAAAATATCCGGCGATCATGCAAAAAACAGGAAAGATAAAAATCAAAAAGGAATAACCGATAATATGCCTCGGTGAAATTTCGATAATGACCGAATCCCCCACCTGAGCTTGAATGCCGTTTTCTGCAACAACGGACATATCGCGAACACCGTGGGCATCGCAGCCTTTACAGCCCTTGCAGTGTTCACCCTTGAACAGTTTAACTGTCGCAAATTCCTCATTTATTGATACAATTTCACCAATTTCCGTCAATTTTACCTCATTTACCGATATTAATAAAACATTCCTGCCGAATTTTTGTTCCGCTTGGCAACCTTTAAATTTATTGATTCCAGTGACTATATATTAAATGATAAACTTTCAAGTACTTTCCCGGCTCTTTAGCCGATCCAGCCGCAAGCGCTGGCGTTCATCGAACAACCGTCTGGAACCGAGCCACACAGCCGATATGGTACCAAGCCCTGTCCCGCCTGAGATCATAAACATGATAAGAATTTGATACTTGGCGGCTTCAAAAGGTAAATTTCCAGCCAGAATTTGTCCCGTCATCATACCCGGCAGACTCACAAGACCGGCAATCGACATCGCGTTAATGATGGGTATCATTCCGCTGGTGATGCTTTCACGCCGAATATCCGATATGGCTTCCTGCCACGAATGGCCCAGCACAAGCCGGTTTTCAATAACGGCGCGCTGCTGCCACGCCATAGAAGTTAACCGGTCCATACCGATGGAAATGCCGTTCATCGTATTCCCCAGCATCATACCCAGTATAGGGATGGCGTATTGCGGGGTATACCACGGCCGGTTTTGAATAATGGCCAGCAAGGCAACAATGGTTATGGTGAACGACGATATAAACATGGCCAGCGTACCCAAACCAAATCCCCAAATTCCGGCAAACCGGCGTTTCTGCCGCTGCAAAATCTCCCGGCCTGCGGCACACAGCATCACAAACGCCATTAGCGACAGCCAGCCGATCCCGGCATGGGCAAACAATGTTTTAAGCACCACACCGATAAACAAGAGCTGGACAGTCGTCCTCAATCCGGCGATCAGGATTCGCCGACTTAAACCAAGCTTCATCCAGAGTGACAATCCGGCTTGAATAAACAACAATACCGATGCCAAAAGAAGATCAATATATGAAAGTGAAACCACGTTCACAACATCACCTCCAGTTTGCCATCGGACATGTTATATATCATTTCTGTGTTTTGTTTTAGCTGGTCCATATCATGGCTTACCCACAACAGCCCGGCATTATTTTTCTTACGGTACTCATGAAGCAGTTCTTCGACAATATGAACATTTTTTTTATCCAGGTTGGCGGTCGGTTCATCCAGCAGTAATACCTGGGGTTTATTACATAACAGCCGTACAAGGGCCAAACGCTGTTTTTCTCCTGTCGATAATCGGCTTACCTGCCAATTCATCACATCCGCAGCAAAACCGACCTTTTCCAGCCATTGCTGACAAGAAATAGCATAATGATGGCCGATGGTATCGTGCCACCACTGACTTTCCGCAGGTAAAAGGGAGACATTTTTCCGCCAATCCGGCGGAAAATAGGAAATAATGGATTTATTATCCAGTTTTATCTCACCTTCATAAGGATCCAGGTCGGATAAAACTCTTAAAAATAAAGTTTTTCCCGATCCCGACGGCCCGGTTAATCCGATGGATTGAGATCCTCTTAATGTTAGACTTAAAGGTCCGTAATTTTTATAAATAAGATTTCTCGCTGTAAATAGATCCATTTATCACCTTTTCTACGTATCATACAAAATAAATAAAAGTTGTCAAAAACGAAACAAAATAATATTCCGGATGGAAAATACTTTGCATTTTTAGGTTTTTATCTCAAGACAGGAAAATGCACAAAAAATAGGCCGCCAAAAAACTGTGTTTTTGGGAGGGAAAAAATATGATGCTTTGGGACGGCTCCGGCTGTCCCGCACGTGAATGGCCGGAAAATTCAATCCCCGCTTGACGTTCCGGCACCGTTCGATATTCTGCCGGGCGCTTCTGCCCGCGGGATAATCGTGCTCAGCAGCCATTCAGAAAAAAATAAAACAGAATAGTAACCGTTATAAATAATAACAATATCAATAAAGCTGAATCAGGTCGACGGCTAAGCACACTGCAGGATTCTTGGTTAAAATCTTTACGCCTCCGCAGTGTTTAACTAAAAGCTTCGTAGCGTATTCAACTTTCAGAGTATAACTCCAGCCTGAATAATTCATAAATCAAAATTTATACAGGTACACAGGATAACCCTTTATAATAAACGGAATGTCATGCCCGCGCAGTAAGCTTGTCCCCGTGCAGACGGGGACGGGCATCCAGTTGTCATAGATAATGCCAGACCTTACAATATGACCGATTGAGTATATTTATCAAATAACATTTAGAAAAACAAACTTTTGGATACTCTGCATTCGAACATAAAATTGTACATGATATATCCGTGCACAACTGGGTACCCGCGTGGCCTGCCCACGCGAAGCGGGGGCGGGTACGACGTTCAAGTATCAATCTGCACAGTCATGGAGACGGGCAAGACATTTAGGAATCAATGTGCACCAAATTATTCCGCGGGTACGACAAATTAAAAGTTGTTGAAAAAATGAAAAAATACCAAACTGTAACGATCTAATGAACAGATCAAATTTTAAATCTGCAATGAATAAACAAAATTTTTGGGGATACCTGAATAAAAAAGTGTTTGACAATATTCGATAAATTCCGTAATTTTATAATTCTTAGGAGGGCTAGACCTAACAGGTAAGGCAGCGGTCTTGAAAACCGCCGGGATCACTCCCTTGGGGGTTCGAATCCCCCGCCCTCCGCGTTTGAAAAGACGCACATAAATTAAAGCGGAGAGGTGCCGGAGCTGGCTGAACGGGGCGGCCTGCTAAGCCGTTGTAGGAGCAATTCTACCCAGGGTTCGAATCCCTGCCTCTCCGCCATTATTTTTTTAGAGGGCAAAAAAATGCAACATGAAATCAAAAGATTCAATCTGTGGTCCGTCGTAAAAATCGTGTTTATCATTTCACTGTTGGTCGGTTTTGTTTTTAGTCTGATATACGCCGGCCTTCTGCAAATGATGACACTTCTCACCAGCAATTTTGGCGGTGAAGATTTTGTGCACATGATGCCCACCGGTGCATCTATGTTTTTCATTGTGGTTGTCTTTTTCACCATCGCTTTTGCCGTGTTTTATACCATTTTCGCCGCATTCGCCGTCGTTCTATACAATATAATTGCCGGATGGGCCGGCGGTATCGTCGTCGAACTTGATCAAAAAAATATGTCACCCCAAATCGAAACCGCTCCACAGGATGAAACCACGAACTAGATTTGCACCCAGTCCTACAGGATTTGTACATGTCGGCGGTCTGCGCACCGCGTTGTACAACTATTTATTTGCCAAAAACAACGGCGGAACGTTTATTCTGCGCATCGAAGATACCGACCGATCGCGGTATGTTGAAGGTGCGGTGGAAAATTTACTCGAAGCACTCGAATGGGCCGGCCTGATTCCCGATGAGGGACCGGTACAGGGTGGCGATTACGGTCCTTACTATCAATCCGAGCGCACCGACATTTATTTAAATTATGCACGCCAGCTGGTGGAAAACGGCCACGCTTATTACGCCTTTGACACACCGGAAGATCTGGAAGCCATGCGGCAGCACCTGCGCAGCAAACAAAATCCCAATCCAAAGTATGACGCCAGTGTTCGTGGTGAAATGAAAAACAGTCTGACCATGACGGATGTCCAGGTAAAAAACGAACTGGAAAAAGGCACCCCCCGCGTGATTCGTCTAAAAGTTCCTGAGGACAGAACCTTTGAATTTGACGATATTATTCGCGGCACCGTGGCGAGGGCGTCATCCGAAATTGACGACCAGGTTCTGGTGAAATCCGACGGTTATCCCACCTATCACCTGGCCAACGTGGTGGACGACCATTTGATGCAGATTACCCACGTGATACGCGGTGAAGAATGGCTGAGCAGCGTGCCCAAGCACCTGTTGTTGTATGAAAGCCTGGGCTGGCAGCCGCCGGTGATGGCGCATCTGCCGCTGATCTTTAATCCCGACGGTTCAAAAATGAGCAAGCGGGACATCCAGTCACTGGACGACCTGCCCCAGGGCAAGGTGGATCCGGATGTGGCGTCGTACATCAAAAAAGGCTATGAAAAGCAGGCCATTATCAATTGCATTGCCCTGCTGGGTTGGAATCCGGGTGAAGGCGATGAACGGCAGGTTTTCTCTCTCAACGACCTGGTTGCGGAATTTTCTCTGCAAAGAGTCAACAAGGCGGCGGCTATTTTCGATCTGCAAAAGCTGGACTGGCTCAACGCCGAGCACATCAAGGCCAGGCCCACGGTGGAACTGCTGCCGGATGTCCGGACAATCCTGCAGCAGGCCGGGATTCAAGTGAATTCAGATGATTATCTGTTACGGGTCATTGACCTGTTAAAAATCCGTATGCACTTTATGGCCGATTTTGCGGACAAGGGCGCTTACTTTTTCAGGGATCCGGTGGAATACGATCCCGATGTGTTGAAAAAGCGCTGGAAGGATGATTCGGTCAAATTATTGCTTGAATTTTGCAAAGAAATTGTTAAATTATCACCGTTTACAGCGTCAGCCATCGAGTCCGCTTTGCGGGAGCTGGCCGAGTGCGAGCAGGTCGGCGGCGGCCGGATCATTCATCCGGTTCGGCTGGCGGTATCCGGTACCGGTGTGGGCCCCGGCTTGTTTGAAATGCTGGAGGTTCTCGGCGCTGACACCGTGGTAAGGCGTATAAAAACCGCCTGTGAAAAAATACCGGCATTAAAACAATAAACACTGGGGTGTCGTCCAACGGCAGGACACATGACTCTGGATCATGGTATTGGGGTTCGAATCCCTGCACCCCAGCAAGAAAAACAAGA
>JAFGEC010000021.1 GCA_016931775.1 Candidatus Zhuqueibacterota bacterium
CAGCCATCCGCCCCATTCCATCATATTGGCCGGCAAGGTCCATTCCGGTGACTGCTGAAGCTGGGTTTTCAACAACTGTGTCACGTCATCTGCACTTCGGCTTTTACCCGGCCAGCTGCTCAGGGTACTCTGCCCCATTTCGTCAAGCAGCGGTCCTCTGGGTAAAACGGGATGGTCAAGCTTTGATATCTCTTCTTCCGTCAAAAAAAACGGCGTTATACAAAAACGGGAGGGTTTTTCACATTTACGAAGTATTTTCACGGTCATCCGGTCCACGCGGCTCAGGTCGACACGATCACCGCTGCAAATCGGTTTGAGCCACGCCCCTTCCCTATCCAAACGCCACTGGTTGAGGTCGGTAAAGCTTAACGGCAAACGAAAACGTGCGGAACAGGCATTCAGAGCGGAAAACATCACTCGAAACCTCGGCCCGGACTCACCTTCGGCAAGTTCCAAAGTGAACACGGTTATGTATTGGCCGTCCAGCAGCATATCCGCTGTCAGCGTTGCTGTTTTTGTCAATATACCGGCCGGAATTTTGTAAAGTAACCCATCACCGTGTTCCTGGCCACGGTACCAGATGGCGCTTTTAACCGGCGTTTCATTTCCTTCCGCGACCAATTTTCCCAAAAGCTGATCCGGATTTAAAGTTACACCTTTGATGCCGGGTGCACTGCACCGGACCAAGACAATCCCGGCTCCTCCCAAAGCACTCAATTGCATAAATCGACGTCGATCCATAGTAAACATTACCCTTTCGTTTTACTTTGAGTCAATTGTATAAAAATATGAATTTTTTTTTATTAATGCAAGGAATGGACGTTGCAGGATATCCCCCAAATTTTATTTGTGTTGATAATTTTACCGATACAATCAACCAGGCATCCACGCTTCAGTGTGATTCTTTTTATCCTCGCGCAGAGCCGGGGAGGCGCAGAGAATTTGGTTGGGCAATCCTATTTAATGTATCGGCAAATCCCATAGCGGCGTTCAGGCGTATGATGCCATCCTTGTTTTGATAAAAAGTATTCAATAAATTGAGGTCCGACCCTGAGAAAAAAATTTTTATTTTGATTATTGCATTATTGTGAAATTTTAAATATACTATTTTGAAAAAGGGATAAAGATGACGGTTTTATATTGATATTTTGGTTGAACATTTTTCGGATAAAATACGAACTCACATTATGTAAGGGATGATGAAATAATGAGTCTCTTTTCTCGTATACAAGACTATGTGGAAAATTCCAAAAAAATCAGAAATTCTTTTAATAATCCTCTGAAAAAAATCGAAAATTTACATAAAAAGGATAAACTCGAAAAAGAATTTTATGACATCGAGGCGCAGAAATATCTGGAAAACTTTGATCAAGAGCTATTTTTGTACCAACCCGATGAGGAAATGCCTGCCAGTCATCATTTTTTCTATTCACAACTGAATGATATCAGGAACAAAAGAATCCTGGATATTGGATGTGGTTACGGATTTACTTCGGTCGTTTTGGCGAAAAGGGGAGCCATTGTGACGAGTATAGATGTATCTCCCAAAATGATTGAACTGACACGACACAATGCCCAATTTAATGACGTTGTGGATAAAATTGAGGCGACTGTCATGTCAGCCCAGGCACTGAAATTCAGGGATGATACATTCGATTATGTCGTCGGATTGGGGATTTTACATCATTTAAATTTAGATCTGGCGGGAAAGGAAATTTCCCGGGTATTAAAACCAGGTGGAAAGGCTTTATTTATCGAACCACGGATACCGTTCAAGTTTTTAATATTTGTCAGAAGTGTTTTCCCCAACAAGTGTTTTGAATCACCGGGTGGTTCCCAGCTGACCGATCGAGATATGGATCGATTTTTTTCCTGGTTTTCTTATCGCCAGATTGAATATTTTATGTTTTTAAAAAAATTCACACGGTTCAATTGCGTAAAAAAGAACGATAAAAAACTTGAGGAAATAGATTCAAAAATCATTAAAAAGTTGCCGTGGATGAAAAAATTTTATTGGGCTTTTGTAGTACAGGTTATTAAGTAACAATGTTAAAATTTTAAGCTTACACCGGATCAAATATCCATTTTAATATTTTCTTAAGTCTTTCGATTGTAAAAATTTTCAAAAGCATTATTTTTTTTCAGCGCATTCTCAATAAAGGGTGATGGTTTGGAGTCATTATGATAGAGAAACAAAAAATTTGTTTACGGGTTCAAAATTGTAATACGGGTTTCAATTTGGCACTATGACGGTGTAACGTGGAGCCAGAATTTTGTGTATGACGTTGAAGGATCATACTCTGCCGCAGTTGATGACCTATGGGGAACCGGCCCCAATGACCTGTATACATCAGGTACTATAACTTTTAATGATAATACAAATGATGATTTCCGTGGCTTTCTGTTACACTATGATGGTCAAAAGTGGTATGAAATTTTAAAGGGCCCCTCTGACTCTCAATTTTTGAGGATCAGAAAAGATCGACAAAATATTTACCTTCTTTCTTTTTCTATTGGGCTTGCCAATAACTCCGGTGAAACAGTGACATTGTATAAAGTCAAAAAAAACAAATTGGAAGAAATATCCAAAGTTTCGCGTGCACAAGTCTTTTGGGCTACTTTCAATATAATAGGAGGAAAGACATATTTTATCATTGGAAAGGATATTTTTATTTATTCGCAGGATAAATTATTAAAACAATTCTCCTTCCCCGATCCTGATTTTTACTGTGACATTTCGGGCAGAAATGGGGTCGATGTTTTTTTACCGACCGCAACGGGCATTGCACATTACAATGGAAATGATATTAAATATATCTACTCTTTTCCAACCGATCGTATGGGGAATATGAATGTTCCGGTTGTTTTTGAAAAAGATATATTCTGGTGCACACGAAATCCACGTGGAATAACAGGTAGTTATAATTTAATGCTTCATGGCAAGTTGGATGAAAAAAGGAGGTAAACAGCCGGACGATAACTAAATTTATAAAGTGAGAAGACAGCGATTGCAGCGCTGCCTTCTCGAGTAAAGAACAGCACGCTCAGGTTGGCACCCTTCGGCAGTTTGTTATATACTGTCTGCGGGCCGTTCCTTGTAAGATAATAAAACTTCCACAGAAAGGAAACAAAATTATGAAACAGACAAGTTTTTGTTGTTGGCTATTGGTTGTGCTCTTTGCAGGACACCTATTTTCACAAACAATCCCTGGCCGGATAATTCTTCACCCTGCAATTACTTCCATCGCACAGGTAAATACCTCAGATTATACGTATGGATTATACGACATTGGTAAAATGTTTAGCGATCCAAATACTTATAAATTTCGCGCCTATTGGGAATTCGATTTGAGTGATATTCCGGATAATGCGACAATCGTATCTGTTCAGGTGACCTATTCAACGGACGGTTCTGGCTATTCTTTTAAACTTACAAAGCTTTTTTCGATATCTGGAAATCTTGGACCTGACTAGGCTGCAATCGGCAATGGTACGGCCCTTCATACCGGATTGGATTATGGATACGGTTCCTTTAACTCAAATGTCATAAAAACGTCAATACAAAATACCTTAAGCAGTGACGTACTTATCATTGGTGCATTATCAGAAGACGAAGGTACTCTCGGTTCATATACCGATATCTACGACTTTAATTTGGACATTAACTACACAATCCCGGCGCAGGTGCTTGATCTTACGGTAAAAAATGATCTGCAGGGCGGCAGTGGCGGTAATGTCAGTACCGCCGTTTACCCGGACCCCTATGTTTCTTACAGCAGTCCCCATTCCCTTACAGCATACGAAGGCGATCAGCTTAAACTGGCGAGTTTTGACAACCAGAATGTTGGCGAAAAAATATTCTTTTTTAACGACACCGAATATGCAATTCGTAAAAGTGAATGGGGAAAAATGATCGGAACTTCATCTACAAGGGTATCAACTTCCTGGTCGTTCACAACCGCTCTGTCGACAACAAGCGATGATAACGCCCAATTTATCGCCTATATGCGTACCACCTCCTACACCACCAGCGGTACGCTGTCGTCGGATGAGCTGATATGGACCCCGGCAAGTCTGACTAATGACCTTACCATTGCCAACGGGGTAACGCTCACTATTTATTCATCAGGAAATCTTAATCTCAATGGACACTCAATTTTTCTTCAAAGCACGGGAAACGTGGTTAACCACGGCACTATTTCTAACTGTATCTGCTATGTAAAAGACGGTTCGGTTATTAAAAGTTATCATCCCACCCTTGCAGCCGGATTGTCGAATGCAACATCCGGGCAGACAGTGCTAATGAAATCCAGCCAGACGCTGTCGGCAGATTTGACCGTCTCATCCGGTGTAACCCTGGAAATCAGCAGTGGTACTCTGAATTTGGGCAGTAAAAAAATCACTTCGGCATCGGGAGATATTGTCATAACCGGCGGTTCGATCGTACCCGATATTCGCGTCAAGACCACGACCGACATTTATGGATTGTACCCGACGGTCCAGAGCGCGATTAATGCATCGGCTTGGCCACAACGGGTAAAACTGGGGATTGGCTCCTTTTCCGAAAATATCAGCATGGCCAGTAACAAACAACTGGACGGCTCCGGGAAAACCGCCACAATACTTGATGGTAATCTGACCCTGACCAGTAACAACGGTGCTGCTGTCGGAAACATGACAATCAATGGCAACGTGGATATCAACTATGGATCGGGCAATGATCTATACAGCCTCCGCATTAAAAACGTTCTGGATGCGGACGGCGGTTCAGGGCATGTACTTGATGACATCACAACCGTCAATTCGGGTTATTTTGACATTTATCATGACGATGTTTATATTTTTGATATTTCGTCAACAAATAGCCTTTCTTATGGTGTTTATGCGTATGAAGCGGATCCGGAAATTGAATACGGAGAATTTGAAAACAAGACCGACGCCATTCATTGCCACTGGTACGCCGACGCTAGTGTACAGGATATTGATTTTTGCAGCAATAACTGTGACATCTATGCCGGTACCGGCTGCGATGTGTCAACATCAGGATTGACTCGATGTAGCGGTTCCGTTATCACCTGCGGCCCTGGCAACGTTTCCCAGCCTTCGCCTGGTATGCACACACTGTCCAAGGTCAATCCCGAAATTGCGGCCCTGCGGAACCTGCACCGCCAATACCGAAATATTTGGAAACAGGTGCGTGAGGACAGAAAAACGGACTACAAAGCAACTCCTGGTAAATATGAACAAAGTTTCCGCAGCATCATTGCCTCCGCTCTGCCCATGGCCGACGCCAAAAACAGTCATGAAACGATTATGAAAGCCTTACGGCTGGTGGCCTACTGTTACCGTGCCCTGGGCGAACACGAGCAGGTCAATACCATTGCGGAAAATTTGAAAAAGAATCCGGCGCTGAAAACCGCGGCATTGTGCGTGCAGATCCCATGGTTCCTGGAATCCGGCCGGTACGACAAAGCCCTGGGCAATGCCGACCAGGTGATTGCCGCCGGTTCGGCAGAGGAAACCCTGCCCATGCTGTACCGCAAAGCCGTGATCTGGCAGAAATATATCAAGGACACGGAAAAGGCGGTGGAAATATACTCCCAAATCATCAACCAATATCCCGATTCCCCCATGGCATGGGCCGCGCAAAACCGGCTCAATAGTCTGGACCGCGAAATTTTGCCGCCGCAGGCATCAAATAAAACGGACACGCAAAAATTCAGCACCGCCAACTATCCCAATCCCGCCAATCCTGAAACCAACATTCAGTACTGTTTGCCGGAAGCCGGGCGGATTTCTATTAAAGTCTACAATATAACCGGACAGCATATCACCACCCTTGTCGATGCCGATATGCCCTCCGGACAACATTCGGTACACTGGAGCGGCTGTGACGCCTTTAGCCGGCAGAGTGCAACCGGCGTTTATTTTTACCGGGTCACTTTCGGCAATCAGGTCAAAACGAAAAAATTCCTTTTACTGCGCTAAATAACACTCTAACACCACCATTTCCGGCAAGGACGCCTTGCCGGAAATGGTACCTTTGAGGGTAACTGTAATAAATTACTTTCACAGTGGAGCGCGGTCCGGAATGCCGCAAAGCGGCACAAGGAGGCGCCCCCGTTTAGCGCATGGCCGTCAACCTTAAAAAATAACTGTTGAAATTTAATGACTTACAGACTTGTAAATTACCGGAGCTCATGGCATAAATAAATTAAAATCAAATTTTGATTTTGACCGGATTAACAGGATCGACAGGATAATTCTATTGGAATAACAACTAAAATAAGGATACATACTATTACACATATCCTGTTGATCCGGTCCATCCAGTTGATCCGGTCAAATAAGCTTAATTATTTACAAACAAAGGTTTATGTTATTTTGTAAATTCACAAATTATAAAGACAAGTGATCCTGCCTAGTCTCCTAAATTCCATTTTATATACTTTGTTCATGTGCCATATCAAAATATCTATCAAACGCCCAGTAAAGAAAAAATTGTAAAAAATATCAAAACATTCAATGAGGTTGACGGCTATGCGTTTAGCGAGGCCGCGGATTGGTTCGTTTTCTATAAATTTTTGTACGATTTTTCAATTTCCATTCATTCAACACCCGGGGACCGTGCCGTTCTCAGTCGGGTGATACTGTTGATGGCTCGAAAAGTTATTACCTTGAGGAGTTTTTTCCCGTTCGAAGGCGCGGACACCCGGGTTTAAAAAAAATTTTGCCGAGCAAGATCACCCGGCCCACATGGCGGGCCGGGAAGCTTGCGAGCCCCGCTCAGCGGGGGGGAGGATCATACCTTTGCAGCGGCCTGTCTGTCGATCCGTTTAAACAAAAAGGACCAGAAAGCCGCTGCAAAGGTATAGCCGGAGCCGTCCATAAAAATAAAACCGCCGGATTGCTTAATATTTTTCACAATATTTCCCGCAACGAGGTTTTACTTTTTTTCGTAATATGTCATTCTTGGGGGGGACGGTGCGACGCATCTCCGTTTTGGGTGGGTTAGATATTCAAAATATGGATTAAATATCATGCAACGATGCGTCGCACCTATAAAAGCCCCCTGTTTCTCGTATTTTTTTCTTGCTTTCTACGAAAAATTATCATATAATAGTAGTGACCAAGGTAGTCACGCAATTGAGGGTATTATGAATTTAGAAACCGCCTATTTGGCCATCAAAGCCATCGGATTCGGCGAATATGAAGCCCGCGCCTATTGTACACTGCTCACCAAATCCCCTGCCAACGGATACCAGGTCGCCGCCCGCAGCGGCATTCCCCGCGCCAAAATATACCAAACCCTGGACCGACTCGTCGTCAGAGGCGCCGCGGTCCGTGTGGAAACGGCAAACAAGGATGCCAAGGTGTTTGTGGCCGTGGATCCTGAAACGCTGATCCTGGATATCCAAAAGGACACCAACGAAGCCTGCGAACACGCCTTGAAAGAAATGCGGCGATTGCAGAGCGAACCGGGCGTGGTGGAGTTTTTATGCCGTATCACATCCCGCGAAGATCTGGTGCAGCGCGCCCGGACATTGACGGACGGTGCACGAAAAACCCTTCACGTCGCCCTGTGGGCGGAAGAGTTTGATGCGGTTCTGCCGAACCTGATCGCTGCGGCACAACGGAAACTGCGCATGGCTGTTTTACTTTACAGCCAGCACCAGGGTTTAGAGGAGTTGCAGCACCTCGGTGCCGGCGCCGTTTCACACGGTAAAAACAAACTTTTAGTGGTGCCGGAACTCGGCCGGCAGTTTGTACTGGCTGCCGACCGCAAAGAGTGCATCACCGGCTCGATCTTTGAAGACGGTGCCATGGACGGCATCTACTCCAGAAACCGCGGCCTTGTTTCCAACACCGTCGATCTGGTCAACCATGAAATTTACCTGGAACGGGTCATCGATGAAGTCGGCTCACCGGTTACGGATATGTACGATTCGGACTTGAGCCGGCTGAATTCGTTTGACAGTCCGCAAAAAATAAAAAATATGTATATCCGGCCTTCACAAATCGACTAGGCCGGATTTATGTTGTAACCACAGGAGATAATAATGGACAGTTTCAAAGAGGTACTCACCCGGCTTGATTTAAAGGAAAACAATGACGGTGTCACGGACGGGGAAAACTGGTTCGGCAGCGGCACGCAAGTCCCGGTCATCAGCCCTATCAACGGCAAAGAGATCGCCCAAGTGAAACAGGGCAACCAAAAGGATTTTGAACGGATCATCCAATCATCTGTTTCCGCTTTCCGGCAATGGCGGCTGGTGCCGGCACCCAGGCGCGGGGAAATCGTTCGCCAGTTCGGCCACGCGCTGCGCAAGCACAAGGATGCTTTGGGCAAACTTATCACCATCGAGATGGGAAAGTCCATTCAGGAAGGCTGGGGCGAGGTGCAGGAGATGATCGATATTTGCGATATGGCGGTGGGACAGTCCCGCATGCTTTATGGTGTGCAGACCCACAGCGAACGTTTGGCGCACCGCATGTTCGAACAATGGCATCCGCTGGGTGTATGCGCGGTCATTACCGCTTTTAATTTCCCGGTTGCCGTGTGGGCCTGGAACACGGCTTTGGCGCTGGTATGCGGGGACACGATTCTGTGGAAACCGGCCAGTCCGGTACCGCTGACCGCCATCGCCTGCGTTAAAATATTGCAGCAGGTTCTGCGGGACAACAACACGCCGGCGGGAATCGCCACGCTTATCACCGGCCGGGGATCGGAGATCGGCGACCTCATCACAACCGACCGGCGCATCCCGCTGATCAGTTATACCGGCTCGACGCGGCTGGGCAAACACATCGGCAAGGTGGTGGGTGAACGGCTGGGAAAAACCATTCTCGAGCTCGGCGGCAACAATGCGGTGATCGTCACACCGTCCGCCAACCTCAAACTGGCGGCGCAAAACGTACTGTTCGGCGCCATCGGCACCACGGGACAGCGCTGCACGTCCACACGGCGCGTCATCGTGCACGAATCGGTTTTTGAGGAATTTAAAGACATTCTGGTGGGCTATTACGGCAAGGTGACCATCGGCAATCCCCTGGACGAGAACATCCTGATGGGCCCCATGGTCAACACAAAAGCGGTGGAGACCATGATGACGGCGATGGACACCATCAAACAACAGGGCGGCCGGTTTATTGTCGAGGGCAGCCGGTTGAGCGGTCCCTCCTACCCGGGCGGCTGTTACGTGAAACCGGCCATTGTTGAGGTGGAACCGGACCTTCCCATCATGCAGGAGGAGACTTTTGCGCCGATTCTATACCTGATCAAATACAAACATTATATCAAAGAGGCAATAAAGATTCACAACAGCGTTCCCCAGGGACTCAGCTCGGCCATTTTCACGGAGAATCTGCTTGAATCGGAACAATTTTTATGCACCGAAGGCAGTGATTGCGGCATCGCCAATGTCAATCTGGGCACCAGCGGTGCGGAGATCGGGCTGGCTTTCGGCGGTGAAAAGGACACCGGCGGCGGCCGGGAGAGCGGTTCCGATGCGTGGAAGGGATATATGCGCCGCCAAACCAACACCGTGAACTGGAGCGGAGCCACAATACTGGCACAGGGAATAAAATTTGATTAAGAGGCAAAAATGACAACCGTTAAAGACTATCCTTTGATACCTCATCAACCGGATGCACCACATATCGTAACCAATCTGCCCGGACCGAAGGCAAAAAACCTGATCGACAGGGACAAAAGGGTAACCAGTCCCTCTTATACACGGGATTATCCGCTGGTGGTGGATAAAGCCATCGGTTCGGTGGTCATCGATCCGGACGGCAATACCTTTCTGGACATGACCGCCGGTATCGCCGTCACCGCGGCCGGACACTGTCATCCTTATGTTCTGGAAAAGATCCGCGAGCAGACGGATAAATGCCTGCACATGTCCGGCACG
>JAFGEC010000215.1 GCA_016931775.1 Candidatus Zhuqueibacterota bacterium
AGAATAAAATTTTTTACATATTTGGATGAACTATTTATTATAATTCGTTCAACATAAAATAGTTTCATCCCTGCAATCACTTCAATGAACGATCACGACACGTTTACCTTTGAAAAAAAACAAAACTTGAACAATCCCCGCCTTGTTGCCAACTTTATTTCAATAACATGAGCGTTATCGTCTGCTCGACTTCCCCGGCCCGGATCCGGCAGATATACATACCACATGTTTTTAAATTTCCCAATCCATCATCCCCGTGCCATTGTACCTCGTGTACACCGGCCGGTAGAATGCTATCTTGTCCTGTTGTTTGATTTAATCCATGGGGTTCGAAAATAATAGTAAATTGGGTGAAACAATGCAAATTAAAATTTCAAAATCCGGCGGTTTGCTGTACGTGATCGCCGGTGTTTTTACCTGAGTAAAAGTATTTTCCGGTATTCTCGCCGGATAGCTGTCTGCGTGCGGCTGGCTATTGAAACGATGTACATCCCGCTTGCCTGCAACATACCGTTCTGAGCACGGCCGTCCCACATGGATGAATGGAATCCTGGCTGCCGGGTGCCGTTAAAAAGTGTACGGATTCTGCGGCCCTGAATGTTGAAAATTTGTAATTTTAATTCAGACGTTTCCTTTAATGTATAGGAAAACACTGTATTTTCATTAAAAGGATTTGGGAGTGCCGAATTCAGTAAAAATTGACTGTTCTTGACGGAATTTTCGTTTACAGCTGATACATTCGGTGCCGTTTCCGTTACCGACACGGCATCGATCCACACATCGGCTTTGCCGGTTTTCCCCAGCATAAATTCAAGGAAGGCGCTGTCATCGGCACGTGCCTTAACGGTATGTTCATAGCTCCTGGAATTTTTTGTCAGACCGGTCTTAAAATGTCCGTATGTTTCATATGGTTCGTGATCGCTCTGTAAAACGGTTTCTATCGTCACAGCTCTGTACGCCCTGGCTCGGTAAGCAATTTTATAGGTATGACCTTTTTTTATTTTTATCCATTGACGCAATTGAATATGCCAGGAGTTACCGGTGGATTCCCTCACTCTGACATGCGCACAGCGGGTACCGGACAGCGGACTGTGCCGATCGATTTCAAAATCAGCGGTTCCACCCCATACCTGTCTGCTCCAATTGCTGAATCCCTGTTCGAACTCTCCGTTTTTTATTTTCTCAATGGACGCTGGCATTTGAACGCTCATTTTCGGGGAAAAGGGACTTTCGTTGCCAGCTCTGTTCATGGCCGTGATGTGATATTTTGCGTTTTCTCCGGCAAAAAGAACATCGTAGTAAAATTCCGGTAACAGAGAATAGCCGGAGATATCGCCGTTTTTATAAATGATGTAATGCGAGAGCCCCGAAGGATCCGGTACCTCCTGCCACGTTAGTTTTTGTTGGGATTCAAGTATTGAAACATTCTGAATGCGGGACGGTGCGGCCGTATTTTCGTAACTAACAAGACGGCGGAAATCGGATTCCGGTTGGGCATGGGCATATGTATCCTCATCGAGCTCCGCGTCGAACAATTTATTTACAATCCGGTTTTTTTCAAGTCTGCAGTCCCCCCAGTCCGGCCATCTGGTATCCGCCCAGTTAAAATTAATGTAACAGAACATTTTAATGCCGCTATTGTCATGAATCAGATTAAAATAGGGTTCAAACCACAAATCCCAGCTCTTCTGTCCGTCAAGTACGCCCACAGATTTGGGTGTCGATTCTCCGAACATGACCGGTTTGCTGTGTTCATGCGCATTGGTCAGAAAGGAATTCATCATCGGATTCGTTAAATCTTGTTCGGAAAAGGGATTGATACCCCACCAGTCCACCACATCATCTCCCGGATAATAAGCCAAAAAATTTTCGTCTCCGTTGAATGCCGCATCCCATACGGTCGCCACCTCAAGATCCGCTGCACGGATTTTTTGAGTAATTCTGATGAATGCCTTTTTGTATGATTGGGCTTCATATCCATTCCAGGTCACGCCGTTGAATTCATAGCCGATGCGGCAATAAACAGGTCTCGCCAGCTGTTCGAGACCTTTAATAAAGATTTCTATCTCGTCATCCATCAATCCGGCAGCGACATCATCCTCATAATGTTGTTCCGGCTTCCCATCATACGTCATGGACAATCCGATCTGGGGTATGATGAAATACGGCAGGTAGCGTCCAAGATCGTTGCTGATGGGGCTGGCCCAATCGGATGGGATATCACGCAGTCCGATGTAACTCATGTAAACACATGGTTTGTGGGTATCTCCGGTGATGCTCCAGTAATTTGTAAATGCCCCGGAACTCTGCCCTGCACCGTGAATCACTTTACCGAATGGTTCGAGTCTTGCTCCATAGTTTTTCCGCGCTAGAAAATCATTTGCATATATCACCTGTATCCAAAGCATCAGGTGAATAATGTAAAGTAAAAACACATTTCTTTTTAAAACGCCTTTTATTCGCTTTATTTGAATTGTCTCTTGATATCGTATTCTGCGGAGGTTGTGGCGCCACAAAAACAGGTATTTTCTCATAATAACAAACCAAAACCGTTAGGAAAACAGACTCTTAAATCCGATATTTAAGGATTTCCCGTTTTCCGGTAATTACCTGTGGCCCTCACCTTCTGTTCCCCGGCTGATCTTTATTGTACGCATACCTGTTTTTAGAGTCAAGTGTTTTATAATCAAAGTATCCACAATCCAGTTGAACGCCTTTATACTCCACTGGCATAAATTTTTGAATCTCAAAAGAGAATTCTGCAATAGAAAATTCCCTTGCGAGACATTGTTTATAAGCAGATTCCAACAATCCCGGCCCTGGATTTCGATGAACCTCTATTGCACATCCAATAACTTTTCGATAATTCATCAAATTTTTTCACATTCTGCGTACCCTTCGTGGTTTATATTATCTTGCAACATACGAGGTGTTACCATTAATTATATATTGCAATGGAATTGTTAACAATATGATTAAATTTTTAGGCATACCCTGGAACAACTTTTCCTTGTCTTCACCGGTGTTTTTTTCTTATATTTCAGTGTTTCACCTATTCATTGTCACAATTCACAACTTCCATGGAGATCGCTGACATGTCCTCGAAGAAAAATAATAGCAGTTCAAATAACGATTCACCGGATAAGGAGACCAGCGTGACCGGCATAAAAAAATTTTCGTTCTATATCATTTTGGTGTTCCTGATTTTACTTCCGCTCGTCTTACTTGAAATCGGATTGGTTTTATTCAATTACGGTGGGAACATCGAACTGTTTGTTAAAAAACAGACGGCCGCCGGTCTCGTTTATGTCCTCAATCCGAATGTGACATCACGCTACTTTTTCCAAAAAGGCGTCAAAACACCCATACCAATAACGCAGACTTTTACCGCAAAAAAGGATAGTCTCACTTTTCGCATTTTTTGCCTTGGTGCTTCCACAACGCAAGGTTTCCCCTACGAGGTTAATGCGGCATTCCCGGCCGTGCTGCAAAATATTCTTTCGACATTGTTTCCGGATAGAAAAGTCAATGTCATCAACTGCGGCATTACCGGACTCTCAAGCCACTCCGTGCTTGACCTGGGACGGGAGATTTTAAAAAAATACGAACCCGATTTGCTCATTGTTTACTCGGGTCAAAATGAGTTTTACGGCGTATTCGGACAGGCGTCACGATTGTCGCTTTTTAAAAGCCGGCGTCTGACAAAACTTTTTCTTACATTACAAAAATTTAGAACGACACAGTTGCTCAGAAATGTCGCAAGCCGTGTCCGGGCACCGCGCGTCCCGCAAACGTCTTTAGAAAATGCCGAAACGCTCATGGGATTGATGGCAAAAGATATCGAAATAAGACTCGACAGCCCAATTTTCCATCAAGCTGCAAACAATTTTCGAAAAAACATCACGGATCTCGTCAAACTGGCGGATCGGGAAAATACACCTATTATGATCTGCAGCCTGGTTGATAACCAGCGTGACTTTGCACCGTTCGCATCCCTTCACTCAGAGAACTTTTCAAAACAGGATTCCATTGCCTGGCAGTCTTTTATCCGTCAGGCAGATGAATTGTTTTCAGCCGGAGAATTTGAGGCGGCAATAGAAGGCTATCAGAAAGCGCTTGCCTTAGACTCAAGTTATGCCGCAACGCATTATCAGATTGCCCATTGCTACGGAAAAATTGGCAACGATGGTGCCGCACAAAAGCACTACCGGTCGGCCAAGGACCATGATGTTGTTCGATTTCGAGCCCCGTTTTTATTTAATAAATATTTGCAGAATATTACCCGGGATTACAATGTACCGTTTGTCGATGTCTACAAGGAGTTTGCTCAGACCTCCCGCGCGGGCGTTATCGGCAACAATTTGATCCTCGAGCACGTTCATCCCAACCAGCAGGGATACTTTCTTATAGCAAAATCGATCGCACAGTGCATGTACCAGCACAAATTCGTCAAACCGGTCTGGAATTGGAACAACAACAAAAGTGACAGCGTCTATATCGCAATGAGTCATCTCACCGATTTGGACCGTGAAGTCGTCAATTATAAGCTATTTACTTTAACATCTCATTGGCCCTTTCCCACAGCAGACAGTACCAGATCCTACCAGCGGATCGGAAACGAGGAAACCGAACGGATGGCAAAAGCACTTGTTGACCGTGGC
>JAFGEC010000216.1 GCA_016931775.1 Candidatus Zhuqueibacterota bacterium
CGAATTGGCGACATAGCTGTTATAGGTGATGATCAGGTTGAGTACAAGTTTTACCACGAAATCCGCAATCGTATACAAAAATACCGTGAATCCGATTTTCCTCACGTACATAGCGTTCACCATGTTGTAATTTTGCGTGGATAAAACCTGCCGGTACAGTTTGCGCAGTAAATAGACGATGAAAAGAACGGCAAGAAAAATTTTAATAAATGTGGATGTGGTTTTTGTCGACATTTTATTTCTCCTTTTTTTTAGAAAATCCCTTTGTTGACAGGAGAAATATAAAAAATAATATATCAAAAGTCAACAATTATTTATTGTTTATCAATAATTTTTTGTTGTTTTTAGCTAAACATTGTGATTGATGGCGATTTGTTGCATCAGCGGGGTCCAAGAGGCCTTCTTTGAAAAATTTTTCGAATTGACCTGTCCCGTTTTACGCAGGAATTGAATAGTGACCAATGAGCAATGAGAAAATCTTTGGTATGAAATGCCGGAACGGCCTTGAAGAAATAATCTTAAAAAAATATAAATTTTCCTTGACTTTTAAGGATTACATTTGTAAACTTTAAAAGATTACAAATGTAAACACAAAAGGAGAATTATGGTTCCGAGAATATCAGACGCGGAATGGCGTATTATGAAGCTGCTGTGGGATAAATCACCGCGTACCTCAAACGAAATCATTGAAATTCTGGATGCTGCGGAGGGCGTGGACTGGAATCCCAAGACCATCAAAACATTACTGAACCGTCTGGTGAACAAGGGCGCGCTGGTTTATGAAAAGAGCGGGCGGTCGTATTTGTACCTCCCAAAGGTGGGAGAAAAAGAGTGCAAACGCCTGGAACGCCAGTCGTTTCTCGACCGGGTGTACAGCGGATCGCTGAAACCCATGCTGGCGGCATTTCTCGAGGATGAGAACATGACGCAAAGCGACATCGATGAGTTGAAAAAAATCCTCGATCAGAAAAGTGACCGGAAAAAAAGTTAACATGACAGCGGATTTTCGACAGTTTTTTCCGGTGCCGGCCCGTAAAAAGCTGCGAAACATACTGCCGGCGGAATTCAGAAAATACCCGTGTTGTTTCAAACAAAAAGGGAAATTACAACTGGAGAGAAAATAATGTCCATTTTTTTATCCATGAGCGGATTTACACAATGGCTGCTGCTGGCTTCACTCAAGGCCGCCATTGTCGCAGTGATCATTTTTATCGTGCAAATTGTGTTTCGTGATAAAATTCCGGCAAGATGGGCCCATGCGTTATGGTTTGTTTTTATCATCCGTCTGTTTTTACCGCTGGAACTGCCCAGTCCCGCCAGTGTGTTCAACATGTTTGCGCAGCAGGAAGCGCAGCCGTTTGTGGAAGAGAGCCTCATTCTTCCCACGCTGGAACTGCCAAAAGAAGCCGTGGAAATTGATTATCCGGTACCATCGGCAGAGATGTCCCATGCGGCAAAACCGGTTCCGGAAAATTCTGTTCAAGCCATATCACCCGTTCAAATTTTTTCAATTTTCTGGTTTGCCGGGGTTTTGTTTTTTCTGGGCTTTACGCTCTGGAGCAACCGTTCCGTGTTGCGTTCTTTGCGTCACCAGGAACCGGTGGAGGACGAGGCATTGATCAAATTGCTTCAACGGGCGCAAAAGCAGTACGGCATCCGCGCTCAAATCGGATTGTTCCACTCAAACGAAATCAAAACACCTTTTTTATTCGGCTACCGGCGTCCCCGGATTTGTATCCCCACTGATCTTCTGTACAAGCTGGGCAAGGTCGAACTGGAGCATATCCTGCTGCATGAATTGGCCCATTACAAACGGAAGGACACCTGGACGGCATTTATCGTAGCCGTCCTGCAAATACTGCACTGGTTCAATCCAGTTGTCTGGATGGCGTTTTTCAAGATGCGGCTGGACTGTGAGGTGGCGTGCGACGAGCTGGCGCTTGTTCAGTTGGGCCGTAACAATACGAATCCCATACTATACGGCCAGACCATCATTCAAATCCTGGAACACCGCCTCCGTGAAAATTATTTGCCCCTGCCCACGGGACTGGCGGATTCAAAATCCGGTATCAAAAACCGTATGCGCCGGATTGCCGCATTTAAGAAGAAATCCATGTGGTGGTCACTGGCGGCCGTTATACTTTTCGGCGCGTTGATGATTTTATTGTTGACTGAAGCAAAACATCTCGGGTATTCGGAAGCTCGTGACCAGGTCCGTTCACTTTTTTTTCTCAGGGATTTTGAGCAGGGGCAGATTTACGGGGAGAAGCATCTCAAACATTATCCGGATTCATTGGAATTGAAGGCCTGGACTTTGTTAAACGCCCTTGAGAATGAATATTATCTTTACGACCGTATATTTTCCCAAGCGCGTGATATGATAAAAAATAATCCGTCAAGTCCGTGGGGTTATTTTGTCCTCGCGCATGCTCATGAAGTCACCGCTTTTGCACGCCACCGCGGCAGCCGGATTGAGGCCTTGGAGTCATCGGAAAGGGCACTGTCCCTGATGCCGGATCACCCCGATCTGTTATGGATGTATGCACGGATGCTGCAGTTTAACACAAAATATGAAGAGGCGCTGACGTTTATTGAAAAAAATATTCCCCGGGTAAAAAATTATTCAGAATTAATGGTGCAACAGGCAAATATTTATAAACACCAGGCGGGACTCGACGGAGAAAAGGTGAAGGATGAGGAGAAATGGAACAGAGCCAAAGCCGCCTATACGCTTGCCCTGGGAGCTGATTCCACATGTGTCAATGCTCTTTACGAACGGTCGCGCAACAATTCCGTTGAAAATATACGTGTATTATTGGAAAAGGCACTGGAAATTTCACCCTGGTCCAATCAACTCCGGATGCAATACTGGAGTGATATTCTAAGCGATCGCGTCTTGAATTTTAATGACAGAAAACAGCTTATCGAGGAGGATTTTGATAAATTGCTTAAGGAACGCGGTCATTATCCCAATGCGCTTATGGCCGTGTACTGGACCTGTCTGGGTGATGAACTGGATGATACCACCAGAACGGAACAAGTTGAAAAAACCATTCTGAAAAAATTCCCCAACAGTCCGGCAGCCGAATGGGTGTTGATCCTTCAAAACCGGCGGTTTGTGCGGCAGGCGGATTCACTTTTAATGACCGATGAAGCGACGAAAAAACAGTATTACAGGTTGCTGAATGATTATATCGGCCGTAGCGAGCATCATCTCATCTGTTTATGGACCGAAGCAGTGGAGGATTTATACAACCTCTCGGCCCGGGATACCACTGTTAACGATGAAGAACTTCTGCAAACTATTTACAAATTTCTTGAATTGCCTGCCTATTACGTCGAGCGGACTTATCCGGATATCTCTTTGAAACTAACGGACCGGTTCGGTCGCTATACGGATGCAGAAAAAGTTGCGCGAAAAGGTATTAAAACAGCGCTCGATTGTCAGGAACCTCTGCGTCCAAAAGATATGAACGATAAAGACTGGGAAAAACAACTGGGCTGGCAGTTGAACACGCACTATGATGCGCTGGGATGGGCGCTGTTTCGCAAGGGGGACCTGGAAAACGGGGCAAAATACCTGCATTACGCCAATGAGCTTTCTGACAGAAACCGGTATAATTATTTTCATCTCGGACAGTATTATGAACAGTTAAAGGATTATGAAAAAGCCAAAAGTTATTATGCACTCGGTAAGAAAATCGACCGTCCGGGAGAAAATCCAAATGAAAATGCCCTGGAACAGCTCGAGGTGCTGCTTGGAGAAAGGGTAACTGAAAAAACGGGAGCTGAACGAACCGGCGAGAGAAAACGGGATATTCTCGATACGCGCCTGGACCGGCCGCAAAGCCTGACTTCTTTCAGTATGGAAACATACAATGGACCATCCATCACCTCACGGGACCTGAAAGGCAAAATCGGCGTCATCAATTTTTGGGGCATTTGGTGCGGCTGGTGTGTACGGGAGCTGCCCGAATATCAAGAGCTGTATGAAAAATACCGGGACGATAAAGAGGTTGTGATTTTATCCGTTAATAATGACAACAATCCCAACAAGATCGAACCGTTTATGACAAAACACGGTTACTCTTTTCCGGTGCTGCTGGATAACAACTATGTCAAAAAAGTAGATATTCAAGGATTTCCGACAACATGGTTTGTGAATAAAAACGGTAAAATTGAATTTTTCCAGAAAGGTTACACCGGCCATCTGGTTGAGGAATTCAGCTGGCGGATCGAGGCGATGCGGGGACAGGGCTGATTGCTGGTGTATTCGTATCTATTACATCCACGGTATGAGGTGGTTAAATGGCGGCTGTATTTCCTAAAAAAGAAAACGGAGCAAGATCGCCCCGCAGCCAAAAGCGTAGTTCAAATCCTTTGACCGTGCAAGGAAGTCAAGCGGGGACCGAATTTACTGTTAA
>JAFGEC010000217.1 GCA_016931775.1 Candidatus Zhuqueibacterota bacterium
ACATCTGTCAAAATTTTAAAATTACATATATTTGGCAAAAGGAGGTGCGTCGCACCGGTTCTGTCCCACCCGAGACTGAGGTTTTACAAAAATATCTCAAACTCTCAATGCCGCATCCGGAATTTCCTCACCACCGAATTAATAAAAAACCTGCATATTTATGCGGGTTTTTACCGTCATCTACCTCAAAAAACCACACACTCATGCGGTTGTGCTGATTACAATTATATTATACATTTTAAAAAATCGTGTATGAAAAAAACATCTCCGCAGGGAACTCGATGACCTTTATAACGATCATACCCAAAAAGCCAGCTTTTTTTTACCCCAATTTTTTAGGAACGGGATAAATCCTGCCATGAAAACTCGAGGGAGAAATAAAAACAACTATCCGGACAAGTACGTGTTTTATGTTTTAATAAACAAAACCTTTAACTTAAATTCGGAGGTGACATGCAGAGTCGAAAAGTGTTACGATTTTTCAGTATACTGGTACTGATCGGATTCTCTGTTTTTGCACAATCACCTGTTGTTATCACGGGTGTTATTACAGATGAATCCGGAGAACCTTTGGCGGGTGCAAATGTGATGATAAAATCACTCATGTTGGGCGCCGCGACGAATGTCGAGGGTAAATATCAATTTATCATTCCTGCATCCAAAGTATCTACCGAGCCGGTTATACTGGAAACCAGTTTTATCGGTTACAAATCACAATCTGCTTCAATCACACTGGATGAGGCGGAAATTGTGCAAAATTTTACACTAAGCATCGATGTCCTTAAAATGGATGAGGTTGTCGTCACAGGATTCGGCGTTGGTGTACAGAAGGAAAAACTGGGTGTCGCCATTCCCAAGGTTGGCGGCGGCACAATCGTCGGCAGTGACGAGGGCAATGTGGTCAGCGCACTGCACGGCAAGGTGGCTAATGTGGAAGTGACCTCCTCAAGCGGTGAGCCCGGGGCTGCTACATATATCAGAATCCGCGGCGCCAATTCAATTACCGGTGGTACACAACCGTTATTTGTCGTCGACGGTTCACCAGTCAACAACGAATCCTTTATCGGTGACGGTCTGCTGGGTCACGACGGTGTGACAGAGATGAACCGAGCATCGGATATCAACCCCGAGGACATCGAGTCAATGGAAATTCTTAAAGGACCGGCAGCATCGGCCATTTATGGTTCGCGTGCAGCAAACGGTGTCGTGCTGATTACCACTAAAAAAGGCCGCCCGGGGCGCGTGCAACTGTCTTACAAAACCAGTTATTCATGGGATCAGGTCAATCAAACCCAGGACCTACAGTCCCGCTGGGGACAGGGAGTGGACGGCGAGTATGCAGAAGGCGCACCCTGGAGCTGGGGCCCCAAACTGGGCGCCAATGTTCCGGTTTACGATCATGAGCGTGAAATGTTTCAAACAGGTCACATCTTTGAAAACAATCTGGCCATCAGCGGCGGAAACGACTGGACAACCTATTTTCTCTCACTCGGCAGTTACGATCAGGATGGCTGGATCAAGGGAAATTCCGGTTATAAAAAATATACGTTCCGGTTAAACGCCTCACAGGTAATAACGGAAAAGCTTAAAGTCAGTGGTAATTTTGCATTTTCCGATGTTTCCGCCGACCGGATTCAGCGCGGCTCTAATACCAGTGGTTTGTTGTTGGGCGGTTGGCGTACTCCGCCGGATTTTAACAACGCCGATTATCTGACATCGGAAGGATACCACCGTTCCTATCGCGATCCAAATCCAACGACCGAAGCAGGCAGCCGCGGTTACGACAATCCCTTCTGGATTGTTTACAAACAGGTCAATACATCCGACGTGGGTCGCGCATTTGGTAACATAAAAATCGATTACGATCCGTTGAAATGGATCCATTTAAACTATACACTGGGACACGATTATTCCAGTGATGAACGCCGCACCGTCTTTCCAATAGGAAGTTCGTCATACCCCGACGGCCGCGTTACCCGTGAAATTTTCAATTATGCCGAGACGGATGGACATTTTACTGGCGAAGCGACTCGCTTTTTTAAACCGGCGGATATGCGGGTGAATTTGCTGCTGGGACACCAGTGGAATCAGCGTAAATTGGCCATGTTTACGGTGTTTGGAGAACAGATGGGAGCAAGCGGTTTTAACCAATTGGACAATACCACAAGTTATACACCGGATGAATATGAATACCTGGTGCGTGATGAGTCCTATTTCGGCTTACTTTCAATGGATCTCCTAAATCAATTATATCTGAGCGCCGCACTGCGAAATGACGGTTCTTCAACTTTCGGCAAAAGTAAAAAACGCCACAACTATCCCAAAGGCAGTGCCGCGTGGGAATTTACCCAGCTTACGCCTTTCGAAAAAACAAAGGACTATTTGAGTTTCGGTAAATTGCGTCTTGCTTATGGAGAAGCCGGCCAACAACCCGATGAATACGAGTGGATCACAGCTTATACAACAAATATCATTACGGACAGCTACATCATGCCGGTGGACGGTAATTCACCATTTGCTTACGGTTTTTCAGGTTTCCACAGTTATTATGTACG
>JAFGEC010000218.1 GCA_016931775.1 Candidatus Zhuqueibacterota bacterium
AATACAAAACCAATAATTTCAGGTCGCATATATTGTACGATTTTAGCCTGATGAAATCCAACCGCTCCCGAAATATCGCGCTCAAAACAGGCGACGCAGATTCCCATATTTCCGGGATTTCCCAATTTTTGTAATACAGGCGCCAGTATACCGATAAACGCCCCAACAGCAATAATGCCAAATCGGGTGGCAAAAATATTTTTTTTCTGCATAAACTATATTCTCCTTCTCGCTCATATATTTATCCGAATGTAGTGGACGCATCAACGCCCACTACATTCATCAAATTACAAATAATTCATTACCCATTAAACGGGCACGGTATTTCACTAACATGATAGACATGCTGTTTACTGCAAAAGGGGCAGGGTTCTTCAATGATAACTTTTGCATCCAGCGTTTTATTGCCATCGGCATCCGTTTTTATTCCATTATTTTCCACAATTTTGAAGTGAGCGCTGCTAAAAGTAGCGCCTTTTTCCGGACACACAAAAATTAACCCGGCTGATTTTTTTTTGTTTTCACCTGTCGTCATGTTAATTATCCCAATTGTTCTACAAACGCTTCGACGCGTGTTTTTAGCTGTCCCACATCTTCCATGCTATAATCCGTTTCCAGGCGTAAAATGGGAATATTTTTGCGTTCTAATGCTTTTTCCACTGGATACGATTCCATAATATACGGCTGGCAAAACTGCAATCCATAATGAATAACACCATCGGCATTGTAAGCCTTGACCATCTCTTCAATATGATTGAGTCGATCTGGATTTGGCGTAAAGATGGCGCAGTCCACTTTAAAATAGCGGTCAATAATTGCTTCCATGAGTTGATCAACAGAGTTGCCGCTATCGTCTATTAAATTACGAGTTCCGCGTTCGCCAACGCATGATTCTTCGCCAACGATAACAGCGCCAGAAGTTTCCACGATCCACGGCAGCTTCCAGTTTGGCACCGCCATAGGGCATCCGGAAATAAGAATTCGCGGCGCGTTATCAGGGAAAACGCCCTGTTTTTGCTCGATTCTTTTTTCAAGTTCATCGCATATTTTGTTTACGGAATCAGCAAATCGCTGGGGATTGTCATAGAAGAAAACCTGATTGGCGAGTAAAGCGTCCAATCCCGAAATTGGTGCGGGATTTGCTTTACGTAAGCGGGATAATCTGTGGATGGCTTTTCGTTTTTCGTTGACAGTTTTAATGCCTGCCTTAAATGAATCAACAGTAATATTTTTGCCTGTTAATTGTTCGACAGCGTCTTTAAAGCGATAATATTCAGCTTTTAAAAGCGCCCGACCCTGGGCCGATTTGACCTGGGGCAAATCCATTACATAAAGATTGCTAACCAGCTTATTTAATGTTTCATATGCTTTTTTCTTACCGTCGCAGGTATTTTCACCAACGATCATATCGGCGCTTTCCAGGTATGGACAGACCTTGCCCAGCTTAAAGCCAAAGGAAGATTTTATCAGGGAGCAGGTATTCCGGGGCAGTAATTGTTCGACGTCTTCAACAGCAAAATCAGCGCCCGAACAAAGACCAATAAGCGTGGCGTTGGCGGCGAGTACAATTTCTTCAGGAACGAAAACACAGTAAGAACCGATTATTTTTCGACCCTGTACTTTTTCATCGAGTAATTCTTTGATCCGCAATCCATGGACTTCGCTCATGACAAAATCAAAGTACTGCATTCCTTCAGGGCGATTCTTTTGAGTCAGAAAAATATCGCCATAACCTTTTCCAAGTACTTCCAATAATGCATCATGAGCATCCAAATTCAGTCCTAATTCGGACCACATTTGATGATAATTTTGGGACATGTTAATCCTCCGTACAGATTTATTCGCATACGTTCCAATGCGTATAAACCTGTAAGCAAGCAGGATTAAACGCAGGGACGTTACGAAGTATTAGTAATGATTGAGAATCGGACCGATTCTCTGGAATTAAATCAATTTCATGTGAATATTAAAAAATTTAATTTCATAACGTTTCCTTAATTTTTAGTGTATTATTTTTTCAATTTTCATATAACGTTTGGCTCAGCGGTCGCAAAGCAAACGTCTTTGTTCAAAAACCTCTATTAGAATTTCCCGTCCAACAGGAAATCCACGGAGCGCTTTGCGATCCGCCAGCAGCCAATGGTTAGGGCAGATAAATAATAAATGTTTAAGCCGGCTTACTAAAGCTAATACTATCTCAATAAAAGTACTTTCTGTATCTTACAAGCATTGGTTGTTTTTAAAACAACGAAATATGTACCGCTCGGTACAATATTATCATAAAAATCTTGTCCGTTCCAGCAAGAATGATAATTGCCTATCGATTGAGTCCCTTTGAATAGATCGAGAACCGTACGGCCCATTATGTCAACAATACTTAATTTCATATACGTGTTTTCTGACAGATGGTAAGTAATTTGTGTTTCTGGATTGAATGGATTTGGATAGGCCGGATCTAAAGCAATTTCTTTAGGGATTTGAATACTGATTTGGGACACAGCCGTACCCGGTTCGATGCCATCACCAGATAAAGTGGGAGCGGGATTCATGCCATCCGGGGAGACAGAATACCAGCCGCCTGCTGGAGGATTGTTGGTTTGTGCATCGTTATTATAATACGTTTTTAATAGAGGCCAGGGAGGATTATATGATGTATCAAATTTTGCAATTATCCATTTACCTTCATTGAAGTAAATCAGAATATCACCATAAGGAAAATCTTTTAAGTACATACTACGCTCCCCAACGTAGGCCATCATTTCATAGTCGCCATTGCAGTCTGCTGTACCTGCATTGCTTACCGCAATTGTTGTTCCCGGCTGAGAGAAAATATTTGTGGTATAAAGAAAAATGAAAATGATAGATGCACAATAAAACTTAAACTTTCTTGGCATACTTCTTTTACCATTCTGAGTAAGCAAGCTAATAAAATTTGTGCTTTGCATCTTATTCTCCCTTCTTGTTTAAAGGTAAAATTTAATATTTCTGCATTCGTTCAATAGCCCTAACCCATATGTATTAAATACCCACTGTTTTCTCTGCATTTGAATAAATGCGTCAAATATTTATTCTTATTTAATTTATTGCAAATATTTCCTGCGTCATAACCCGCCACCGCTTAACAGGCATAACCGGTGGCCATTCAACAAGCATAACCGGCATTTTTTTAGCGTGACGTTTTGAATGATTTATGTCATATCTGTTTTAGAGAATTTATACCACATATTAAAAATAAATGGTCATCGGGTGTAAAAGCCTCGTGGATCGTCCTTCTCGAATGACTACTATAGCGGCTATTTTCCCGTGGAAAATAATACAGAAAAAAGTTGATGATGTCAAGCTAAAACAAACCTGATCGTTATATTGTTTTGAGCAGAAATTAAAATACGATACTATTTGATTGTCTGTTCCCCGGCCTCCTCAGGCTCTGTCAACAAAGTTCAGCGGAGCAAGATCGCCCGGCCCCCGCGTTTGGGGACGGTAATTTTGATCGCCCTGGGATAATGCTCCAGGACGATTATATTGGAGGGCTTTATCCCCCGCTAACCACACTTGTCTATCCAAATCGATGATTCTATCATCATTTAAAAGCCAATTTTTGGCACTGATATATTTCCAAAATTCTGGTTGTTCTGCAAAACTTTTCCGATCAGGGTTATTGTATATATATCACTTTCTGTCGAAACCACTTTTCCGATTTTAATGCCATCGGATGGTCATCATCAGTCTATAAACAATATTGCTGTTTTGGTGAATTTTTTGTTGAATTTTTATGAATTGGGAGCCATGCGACTATGACGCATCTAAAATTCCAACAATATTATTGCATTAGTATTTTGAATTTAGTAGATTATAAAAAATCAACAAATATTTTTCGAGGATAATAAAAGTGAGTGATATTTTAACAAAGCAAATATTAAAACAACTGGAAGAATTGCCAATAGTTAAAAAAAAGGCGATATTGGAATTAATCAAAGAAAATGATTCTGTGTCAAAAAAACTTGATAGACAATCTTTAACTCAATGGAGAAATGAGTTGTTAAAAACTTCCGTTTGGACGGACTCAGAAATTGAAGAAATTTACAAAGCAAGAGAATATATTAATAAATGGACACCAAAACAATTCTTCTAGATTCAAGTATATTAATTGACTATTTCCGTAAAGCAAATAAGTCGAAATCAGTTTTATATAAATTATCAGAAAAATACCATTTTTGCTTATCTACCATTACTGTTTTCGAAATCAAAATTGGAATTAAAACAGAAAAACAGTGGAACGATTATCATATTCTTACACGAAACCTCGAAATCTTGAGTATAGATGAATCGTGTATTGATGAAACAGTCAATATTTATAATGCTCTCAAAAAACAAAATAATTTAATAGAATTAGCTGACCTTCTGATAGCAGCTACTGCAATAAGCAATTCTCTCCCATTAGCCACATTGAATATTAAACATTTCGAAAATATATCCGACCTTGAGATTATACCATCATTCTTACCCTAAAAAGTTCTATGAAATGAATTCAATTGTAGCCTATTTAAAAGCATTTTGCGCTAAAGGGGCATTATATTGCTGTATTCAATGATCATTGTTCAATATTAAATCCATACCATATTATGAATATTTCAATTTCTATTTGTATTTCTACTTTTTTCTATTATCTTTTATAAAATGGACCTTTTCTTACAATTTTTAAAAATCAAAATACTGCTTTTTACTTAATATACGTGTATCGGGGTTAATGTAAAAAAATTGGATAAAAAAATGACCCTGGACGTTGCAAAATTTGGTTTTGTTTTTACTGCTTTGGAGCCCATTTTATTTCCTTCTTTTAAAGGTTCCACAATCCGTGGTAGTTTTGGGCATTCTTTTAAAAAAATTGTCTGCGTTCGGGTCGACAAAGATTGTAAATCATGTCATCTGCAACAGACATGTTTGTATTCATATATTTTTGACACTCCCGTAACACAAGTAAATGGTCTTTTGCAAAGTGTTTCGAACGCTCCACATCCTTTTGTTTTTGAGCCGGATATCATCACTAAAAATTTTTATCAAGCCGGTGAACAGTTTGAAATTGATGTCATATTAATCGGGCGCTCAATACAATATGTACCGTATTTTATTTATGGTTTTGATTTACTGGCCGGAAAAGGTCTGGGAAAAGGCAGAGGAACAGCTCAACTAGACGTTGTTCTTTGCCGTAATTGCAATGAGACGGTCTATCAAAGCACTCAAAAGATCGTGACAAAAAAATGGCAGACTTTAGAATTTGAATTTGACGATATAACTGATCAATGTTCAGAAATTGAATTGGAATTTTTAACACCAACGAGAATAAAATTTAAAAATTCTCTGACTGATCAACTGGATTTTACATTGTTTTTTACCAATTTGATTCGCAGGATTTCTATTTTGATTCAGTTTCACCAGGTAAAAAAAAATTTCAATTTTGATCATGCTGCCTTGATCGAAGCATCGCGTTCTGTCGATGTATCAAATTCCCGTTTAAAATGGTTCGATTGGGAACGGTATTCCACCAGGCAAAATACGCGTATGAAGCTGGGAGGCTTGACCGGAACTGTCAAATTTAAGGGTGATCTCGGACCTTTTATTCCTTTTCTTAGGGCCGGTGAATATATACATGTGGGAAAAGGTACAAGTTTCGGACTTGGAAAATATAAAATAACAAGCAGCCATTAAGTTTTGAGGATATAGTTAATGGATCTGAAAAGAATTATATTGGGCGCTATGCTCCACGATATCGGTAAATTCAGGATGCGAGCTTTTGCGCCGGTTGCCGGTAAAGATCACAGCGCTTGGGGAGCGGAATGGCTTGAGCAGTTTGTAGGCAAAGGGCTTTCCGCCGGAGTGGCGGTAATTGCCGGTTGGCATCATAAAAAATATTTGTCCGATATTAAAAATTCCAATGAAACATTAATAGTATACGAAGCCGATAACCTGGCAGCTCAATCAGAGAGGGAAGTGAAAGATGATGCAAAGTATAATCCTGCAAATGTGCCGTTATGTTCGATATTGTCCACGTTGTCTTTAGGTACAAAACGGAATAAACCTTCTTATTTTCCTCTTACTGAACAAGATAATAATATTGTTATTCCTGTAAAACTTGAAAAAGCTGAAACAGGACAGGAAAAATACAAAAAGCTATGGGACCGGTTTGAGAATGATTTTTCAAAATGGTGCGATGCGGGCTGCCATATCAATACCCTGCCTGCGCTTTTGGAAAAATATTGTTCTTTTATTCCTTCCGAAACGTTATGGAATCCTGATGATGAGCAAAAACACCCGGATATTTCGTTGTTTGATCATCAAAAATCAACGGCTGCCATTGCTGCATGTTTGTATCGCTTTTTTACTGAAAATTTTTCGGACAGCTACACAACAAAAATTCTGGAATATGAAATATGCAATAAATCGGATGAAAGGTTTTGCCTGATCGGTGGCGATTTATCAGGCGTACAAAATTTTATTTATACGATTTCCTCCCGCGGTGCGCTCAAGACCTTGCGCGCCCGGTCATTTTTTCTGGATCTTTTTTGTGAACACCTTGTGACGCAGTTGTTGAACCTGCTGGGTTTACCGCGTGCCAATATTATTTTTACCGGGGGCGGTCATTTTTATCTGTTGGTACACAATACAAAATCCGTGCATCAAATCATTAAGACTGTCAGAGACAAAACCAATCTCTGGCTGTTTGAAAATTTTGGCTTTAAGTTGTTTCTTGCTTTGACGAAAACGACTTTTTCCGGCGATGAATTAAAAACCGAGAAAATGGCCGGGATTTGGCGGAACATCGGTATTCAGCTTGGCAATGAAAAACGCCAAAAATATGCGGCATTTGCACATGACCTGTTACAGCCGCTTGATCCTGTTTTACCGGAAGCTGTATGTCAGGTATGTTACCGTGATGATGTAGAACTCGTTGCACCCATTCCCAATTCCGGTATTGATAATATTTGCGGTTTTTGCAGTAGCATGTGGAAAATCGGATCACGATTACCCAAAATAAAATATATTGTGCAAAAAGAACAGCCGGGTGAATTATCTTTCGCATTCCCTGATTTTTCCGGCAACGGGCAGATATTTCTGCATTTTTGTGAAAAACCGGATGTCAATCGCTCTGATGTTCCCGTTTATGCTATAAATCGCACCGATATCTACGAATCCCGGCTGTCCGGTATGATTACACTCCTGAACGCTTCGTATACGCGAGTGGTGAGAGATTTAGCCTTACAACCGGCAAAACCGGCCGGGGCTGATGATACTGCCGGTCTTGCTGATTTGGCCGTCCAATCGCGAGGCCGGGATCTGCTGGGTGTTTTAAGGATGGATGTGGACAACCTCGGCAAACTATTTCTTTCAGGTTTGCCCGAAAAAAAACGTACTTTTACGCGTCTTGCGGCCGTTTCACGCAGCTTGTCGTTTTTTTTCAAGTCGTGCATACCGGCATTGCTCAACGGCCAAGTGCCTTCAGATTTTAATTTGTCCGATTTTGGACAAAAAAATCCCCAAAAATATGGTCGGAATGCCGCTATTGTTTATGCCGGAGGCGATGATCTGTTCATTACCGGCGCCTGGGATGAAATTATCGATATCTCTTTTGATATTCACCAGGTCTTTCAGGCTTTTTGCGGATTCAATCCGGACCTGACGATTTCGGGTGGGTTTGTCGTACAAAAACCCGACTTTCCCTTGTATCGCCTTGCCGAATCTGCAGCCCGTGCGGAGCAGGCTGCCAAAGACTGCGGTCGAAATGCCATGACTTTATTTTATACGGAACAGATCAGATCAGAAGGCGATAGAGAAATTTTTCAACCCCAAACGATTTCCTGGAACGATATGGAAAGACAAATGATCGAACCTCTTAAATTATTTCTTGCCGAGGGGAAAATAGCCGATTATGATAAAGGCAATTATTTTGATTCATCAAAGTTGAGCCGAAATCATCTCACACGGATGCTGCAAATTGTTCATAAATGGGAAAGGGACGGTATTTTATACTTGCCGGCCATGGCGTGGCTGGTGGGTAAAATAAAAAATAATTTCAAAAATACCGCACTGGGAACACTGCTTATGGATCCGGCCTATATCGCCGATTTGAAACATGTTATGGTGTGGATACTTTTGGCGGGACAAAGAATTTCAAGTAAAAAACAGGAGAATTTTTATGGGATTTGAAGAAAAATTAATTCAGGAGGGTAAAATAGTTAAAGAGGAAACAAGAAAAATATTAACTGAAGTAAAAAGCCTTTCTGAATTTGGAGGTGAAGCGCTGGTTAATACAGCAAACAGTTTGGGAAAATATTTATACGATATTCGTATGAATACAACCCAGATACGAAAGTTTCTTGATGCGGCAGAAAAAATCAAAACATCTTCTATCGCCAATGAAAATCTCAATGTTAGGTCAGAAGCCATGATGATTAAACCCAAATTGGCCTATGCTGTAGGACGAAATGATGATAAAATGAGAAAAAAGCTGATGCCTTTGATGGAAATATTGAATATTTGCATTGATAAAATTAATAATAGGGCTGATTTTGAGCAATTCTCAAAGTTCCTGCAGGCAATTGTTGCATATCATAAATATTATGGTGGAAAGAGTTGATAACAGGAGGCTAATTCATGGAATTAACAAATACAAAGCCGATACTAGGCAAGGTCATTTTTCAGGGAACGATTCAGTCTTTGACCGGTTTGCATATTGGCAGTGAAGGAGGTAAATTGGAAATAGGGGGTCTTGACAGTCCTGTGGTTCGCGATCCGCTTACACGCCAACCCTACATTCCAGGCAGTTCCCTGCGGGGAAAATTACGTTCATTGTTTGAACGAACTGAACAAAAAGAATTCAACCGCCCCAGCGGCCAAGGTATTTATCGTCATGAATGTGCCGATTCTAAATGCATCGTCTGCCGTGTATTTGGCTCTGCCGGTGGCAAAGATGATAACAATATACCGGCGAGATTAACCGTTGCAGATTTAAAACTGACGGAACAAAGTGTAAAAAAATTGGCTGAAATCGATACCGGTCTGCAGTACACGGAATTGAAATTCGAAAATTCCCTCGACCGCATTACCGCTGCGGCCAACCCCAGGCAAATCGAACGCGTGCCTGCCGGCGTTGAGTTTTGTTTTCAACTTTTTTATACTGTAGAGACCTTAAATCAGGATGAAATTGAACAGGATTTGAAAAATATCGTTACGCTGCTAAACCTGCTGCAGGATGATTACCTTGGCGGGCATGGTTCACGCGGGTATGGACGCATCAGTGTGAATTTCAACAATGAAAACAACGCGGTTTATGGTCGAAAGACCGAATTTTATTGTGCAGCTGATGAAAATGACAGAGACGCTAAACAGTTGAGAATTAAAATCGAGCATTTTCCGGATGATATATTTGGTCAAATAAAAAAATTAATTGAATTTATGCTACCGGCGACATCATGATTAATAATATTGTCAAAATAAAATTTACTTCTCCGTTACGTATCGGTAGACCTGGAATCGGTTTGGAAAATACAAATGATAGAATAAATTCAGATACCCTTTTTTCCGCCCTGTGTCACGTTTATGATGAGATGTACGGTAGAGAAGCCATCAGCGAATTCCTTGACGATTATGATGCCGGACCGCCGTTTCTATTGTCCTCCTGTTTTCCTTTTGTGGGTAATGAATACTATTTGCCGAGGCCGTTTGTTCATTTTAATTTGCCGAATGACGACCAATCCCTGAAAAAATTGAAAAAGATAAGATACCTGCCGTTTCAAATATTGTGTCAGGATTTTAAAAATACACCTTTTCCCCTTGAAAATCTTTACGAACACAATGCCCGTATCCTTGCTTCGCGGACCGATTTTGTGACGCCGCGAATTGCAAAAGACCGGTTTGACGATTCCACCCAAATTTTTTATTGCGGATCAAAGGTATTCGCGGAAAACAGTGGCTTGTATGTCATTGTTCGGTGCAGGGACAATAGCGCGTTTAACCTTCTGCAGGGATTGATGAATATGCTGGGCGAAAACGGTATCGGCGGTGAACGCGGCGTTGGATTCGGGCGGTTTAATCCCCAGTGGCAAAAGGCCGATGAAATGTGGGCAACCTTGTTCAATGAAACAGGTACGATGTTTTATCTGGCAGGCCTTTATCATCCCGGTGCCGGTCAAAATACGCACGCTCCGTTCGGATCTACATGGTCATTGTGCGAACGACGCGGCTGGTTTTACAGCCGCAGTTCCGGCCGTCAGTATAAACGAAAAACCGTGTGGATGTTTGCAGAGGGCAGTGTTTTTTCCGAACGGCCCCTGGGCCGGTTGGTGGATGTTACACCTTCTGTCCTCCTTAAAAGTGGTCATCATAAAATTTACCGGTGCGGCCGGCCGGTGGTGTTAACCCTGTCCTAAAGGAATAATGATGAAAACCACGATACAATCATTGACGCCACTGCATATCGGTGGTTCTTCAGAACCGGTAAATTCAATGCAGTTTGTGATTTCCAAAAACAGGATTTGGATTATAAATCAAGAAAAATTAGCACGGGAATTAGACCGTCGCGGTATTTTGGACAATTTTGTATCCTCCGTTTGTAACCTTGGAACAAGATTTAGACTCGATTATTATTTCAAGCTAAATAATCTTTATCCGGCAATCCAATTGGTATCCACCTATTCCTGCGGTTTGAAAACATACGGATCAATTCGCCATTTTCGCAGCTTTGTCAGGGACGCGTTCTGCAGACCTTATATTCCAGGTTCAGCCATAAAGGGCACTTTAAGGAATGCGATTTTTTATTGTATGTTGAAAAATAGTTCAAAAGAAGGACGCTGCTCAATTTTGGATGATTGGGTACGGCATCGATTGCATGAATTTATGAATGAACCCGAAGAAAAACAAAGCAGAAACTGGTTTAAAGATTATTATAAACAAAATTTTGCCCAAAAAATTGAAAAAGATTTTTTTACCAGATTTAATCTGGATTCGAAAAGTAAAAAAGACCGGTATGATGAAAAAACGGATATTCTTCGATGTATAAAAATTTCAGACAGCACTTTTCTCGATATCGACCGGCTGAATGTGAGAGAAATAAAATTATACAGCCCGCCGGCAGGACCGAAACATTGGTCCGATTTTGCCGAATGTATCGAACCCGGTGGAAAAATTGATTTTTCCTTGAAAGTTGATACCGATTTATTGTCCAGGTTTACACCTGCCCCGGGAAATCCGGCAAAAACAAACGGCAGTTTTGATCTAATGCGTGATTTGATCCTACGTCCGCTAAATTGTGTACGTGAGATGACACATGATGTATGGCGAGCTGAGCAGCAATATATCACCGGCAATCTCGATCTCGATGCAGCCCAAATACCTATACCCGATATGCGACTGGGCTGGGGCGGCAGTTTGCTCACGACATCGGTTTCGCTGTTATTGGCGCCGGAATTGCGTATTAAAATGCGGAATCTTTTGTTTAAAGACCGGGGAAGCGCACCTGCTCCAAAATCCCGCAAGCTGATACGGGAAAATGGACAAGTCTATGGCTTGGGCTGGGTCAGATTGATCGAGAATTCAGAGGAGGTGTAAAAATGCCGGTTACCCTTTTTTACAGTATCGGCAATTCGGATGTGGAAATCGACGGGCGTACGCGTGTTACTCCCTTTCGCGAAATCACGCGCCGCTTGTATGAGATCATTCGCGCCGGAGCCGGATGTCCCAGAAACGGAACGGTGTATTGCCGTAACGGTTTTCTCTTTAAACAACCCGTCGATTTGGCCGAAGTTGTTGAAAATTCGGCACAACCGGTTCAAAAAGTGTATTTTCCCGTATTTTTTGCGCTGTGGAATTTTTTACCGGCCAAACCCGAGAACATTATCTTTTTCGCTACCGATCAAAACGAACCCCACGACACGGATACCGTGTTCGCCGCTCAAATGCTGGCTTATTTCATGATTTACCAAAAAGTGCAGGTAATCGTGGAAATGATAAGAGATAATCCCAGTGATTACGATGATATGGCTGCATGGTTTGAGAGATATGCCTCGCAAAACAGCAAGATTTTGGCGAATAATCTGGAGAATTATTATTCGCTCAGCACCGGCACACCGGCAATGAGCAGTTCGTTTGCCCTCAGCACCCTGGAATACCCTGTCGATTTTTATTATGTGTCACGGCAACAGCCTCTGAAAATCAGACGGGTGGATCGATTTGAATGGTTTAAAAAACAAAATTCAGCACAGGTGATTGGAAATTTTATCCAAAAATACCAGTACGCATCAGCGCTGAACGTTGTTGAAAAATCATCTTTTCGCGCAGATTACAAGTTGACGGAACTGTTGCGCGCTGCCACATGTCGTTTTCAATTTGATTTTGAAAGTGCTTTAGAACATGGTAGAAATCTGGATAGTGAGGGCAAGAATATATTCAGGGCCGTTGGACAGATTTTGAACAATCGTAAAGATGTCTATCTCGGAGAAATTCTCTCACATATTGAAATTGCGTTGGAAATTGGTGACTTTCACCGTGCTGTGGCAATTATATTTAATTGCCTTGAAAATATTCGTTCCATTGTATTGCAGAAATTTACCGGTATCGAGCTTGTTAAAAAGAAAAATAGATTTTTGCAATGGGAAAATTATATTAAAAATAATACGTCTTTTTCGCAAAATGATAAAAATGATTTATTAAAACACGGGCCGGTGCGTGTCGGTATTTTACGTGTATTGAAACATGTTGCACAAACTAATGATGATAAAGTCCTGAATTGTGTTATAAACTTTTTGGATAAATGTGAAAAAACTCATCATACGGACTTTGGACCGCTCAATCTGGTCGACCTGCGTAACAAGGGCCCGTTTGCGCATGGTCGTCACGGTGTCACAAAACAGCTGCTCGACCAGTTATGGCCCCCTTATGGCGCGCGTCAGATGTTTGACGAGTTAAAAGATATCTGTGATTTGCTGACGAATATCACGTATTGTAATTATTTTAAAAAGTTGAATGAATTATTAATGCAAAAGCTGAAACACTGAGCCAATAATATAAAGTGCCGGATAATTGTTATTCAAAATATTAAAATAGTTCCAGGATAATCGCAACCGGACCGGAATCATCGAAATGATTTTTGTATTTATGAAGTTATGAATCTGATATGGAGGCTTGCATTTTTTATCTCTTTTTTGTATATTTTTTTGTTGCATAACCTTAATTTGATGAAAAGATGCGGCAGATTATGCAATAATTTCAAATGAATAAAAACAGTAGTTTAAAAAATAAATTGTATAAACGGCACCATTTGGACTATTCCATTTGGTGTTCCGGTGGACCGGTTATGCAAATCGCTTGTACAGCACTTTGAAAATATTAAAGTTAATGAAAGAGCAGTGGAAATTATTGACCCGATTTAAAGGGGATTGAGACCCACAATGTACGGGTATCATATACACCCCTTTTGACATTAACGTGGAAATTATTGACCCGATTTAAAGGGGATTGAGACTGATAGACTAACTCATTAAGATAATCGTCAATTTCTCTGTGGAAATTATTGACCCGATTTAAAGGGGATTGAGACCTCCCCTCTTTCCCCATCTCTATATCCATATTTCCAATGTGGAAATTATTGACCCGATTTAAAGGGGATTGAGACTAGTTGATGTTGTATCTCCATCCTTCACCCACCCAACTGTGGAAATTATTGACCCGATTTAAAGGGGATTGAGACCCATTCTCAATTTTATTACCGTGGTTACAATATAATGTTGCAAGTGGAAATTATTGACCCGATTTAAAGGGGATTGAGACTTTTTGTGACTCCTGATCCGATTTGAAAAACTTGTCCTCCGTGGAAATTATTGACCCGATTTAAAGGGGATTGAGACTAACACAACAGTATTATTCCCCTTGCATCTAATTTAAAGTTGTGGAAATTATTGACCCGATTTAAAGGGGATTGAGACGCAACATGGAGTTTAGCTGTTGGGGCGGTTGTACCAATTCCTAGTGGAAATTATTGACCCGATTTAAAGGGGATTGAGACAAGTCATAGTCGTACACTGATAGTTATCGTTTAGCACGGTGGAAATTATTGACCCGATTTAAAGGGGATTGAGACATAATTTTTGCTTCTATATGTTATCCGATATTTCATTGTGGAAATTATTGACCCGATTTAAAGGGGATTGAGACTAAGAGCTGGTCATCGCTTTTAAACCATCATTGACAGTGGAAATTATTGACCCGATTTAAAGGGGATTGAGACACAAATTTAGATGATACGTCTTTAAAAGATATAGGAGATCGTGGAAATTATTGACCCGATTTAAAGGGGATTGAGACTTGTTTTGACATAGATTGATAGCTTGATTGCTTTAACAGTGGAAATTATTGACCCGATTTAAAGGGGATTGAGACAAATACTCGTTAATCTCTTCGATCGCTTGTTTCTTTGTAAGTGGAAATTATTGACCCGATTTAAAGGGGATTGAGACAGATGTATCTTGATTAATTGTCCAGTCTAACATTTTATCTCGTGGAAATTATTGACCCGATTTAAAGGGGATTGAGACCTTAAATGCGCTTGATTGTAATTTACCGGTTTTACTCTGTGTGGAAATTATTGACCCGATTTAAAGGGGATTGAGACTTTTTTCCATTTTTTTTATTTCCTTAATTAACCTAATTATAAGTGGAAATTATTGACCCGATTTAAAGGGGATTGAGACAATTGTCAAAGATGTTTTAGAGGATGCCAATAAGAGCAATTGTGGAAATTATTGACCCGATTTAAAGGGGATTGAGACACTAAATCGACATCAACATGTGTCCCGTCGTTGATACAGTGGAAATTATTGACCCGATTTAAAGGGGATTGAGACGGTCATTTTAAATAAAGCAGTCCATGATGGACGATTAAAGTGGAAATTATTGACCCGATTTAAAGGGGATTGAGACAGGAAAAACGAATTCTCGTTCACATAATCCTTGTAAAATTTCCGCGTGGAAATTATTGACCCGATTTAAAGGGGATTGAGACTTTGTTACAAATGTCTTTTGTTTGTATATCATTTTAGTGGAAATTATTGACCCGATTTAAAGGGGATTGAGACGGTTAAAAAACTTTTGTTTGATCGAACAAAAAAATAATTAGTGGAAATTATTGACCCGATTTAAAGGGGATTGAGACTTTATGCATTTTGATGATAGCGGTTGAGTTTACTGGATTGTGGAAATTATTGACCCGATTTAAAGGGGATTGAGACAATTAAGTGGTTTTGAAATTATTGTTTTTACTTGTTTTAGTGGAAATTATTGACCCGATTTAAAGGGGATTGAGACCTTTTTGAAGAATATTCAATTCCATGAGAAAAAGAACCATCTGTGGAAATTATTGACCCGATTTAAAGGGGATTGAGACTAAAACGTGCAGTATCTTTTCGGCGAGTTCTGAGAATAAGTTCAAATGTGGAAATTATTGACCCGATTTAAAGGGGATTGAGACTGTTGCCGTTTTTGTTCAATTCTTGAGTTAACTGAATCAATGGTGGAAATTATTGACCCGATTTAAAGGGGATTGAGACTCAACAATTTCATTTGGTTCAACCTTGGCCTCATAACATTCAGTGGAAATTATTGACCCGATTTAAAGGGGATAATATAAAATTTTTGTAGATACGGTTTTTTTTACGAAAAGATAAAAGGTTATATAAATATTGAATATCGTAATAGCAGTAACGGTATTGCGAGGATATTTTTGTATTGAGCATAAATCGCATTTCGTTAAAAAAACGACTCGTTCAAATATAATACTTAAAAAGTAAAGTATTTAAAACAGCCGGAAATAATAAAATGGCATTTTTATATATCACGGAACAGAACGCCGTCCTGCGTAAAACAGGCCGGCGTATCGTGGTTGAAAAAAACGGACAGGAAATTTTCGAAATTAAAAGCTTCAATATCGACGCCATCTGCCTGTTCGGCAATGTACAGTTTACCACACAGGCGGCCACTTTGTTATTGAGTCAAAAAATTGAACTGGCGCTTTTTACTCTGACCGGCCGTTTAAAAGGCCAACTGACGCCGCCTTTTCCTAAAAATATCCTGTTACGTAAAAAACAGTACTATTATGCGCATCAAAAATCATTCAGCCTGAATTTAAGCCGTACGATTATTAAAAATAAAATTCTCAATTCTTCTCGAGTGCTATATCAATATCATCGCAACCATCCACAGCCGGTTCTCGCCAACATAGTTAAAAATTTAAAAAATATGGCAAAGAAAATTGAAAAAGTGACCGATCTCAACAGCCTGCGCGGTTTGGAAGGTCAGGCCGCAAGTTTATACTTTTCCGCTCTCACTAAAATGTTTGATAAAAAATGGCAATTTTTCGGCCGTAAACGTCGGCCGGCAACCGATCCGGTAAATGCATTATTATCTTTCGGTTATGTGCTTATCTCCAATGAAATCGCCGCCATGTTGGATGGTGTCGGATTCGATCCGTATTTGGGATTTTACCACCAAACCCGCTATGGCCGGTTTTCCTTGGCCCTTGATATACTTGAGATGTTTCGCGCTCCTTTGGTAGATCGACTGGTATTAAGGTTGCTACATCTCGAGCGTTTGAAGGAAAACTATTTTTCCCGTGCGGAAAATAGCGCGATATATCTGAACAGGAACGGCCTCAAGTCATTTTTCGCTGCATTTGAAGCATGGATGATCAAACCTGTTTCACAGTATGATCAATTTCCATTTCGAGATAAAATCAGACAACAGGTAGACGAACTGCGAAATTCATTGGTAAATGATACCCAATTTAGAGGATTTCTTTATTAAATGTATGTCATCATCTCATATGACATTCCCGACGACAATCGTCGCACCAAAATCGCGAAAATAATTCTTGACTATGCCGAACGGGTTCAATACAGTGTTTATGAAGCGGAAATAAATAACGATCTTTTGTCGGTGTTGAAAAAAAGAATTGCAAAAATAATCAAGAAAAAGGATGATTCTGTGCGATTTTATATTCTATGCCACAGTTGTTTGCAAAAAGTTTTTATCATGGGGCAGGGAAAAATCGTTCAAGGCAAGGATGTCTATATTTTGTAAAAAGCCCTTGAATTCAAGTCTGATCTCAATTTTTATTGTTTTTGATGATTAAAGCTGGAAAAATGATGGAATTTCAAACTGCAATTTCCATCACTTTGTCCTTTTCGGATATCTCAAAATTTTCAATGTCAACGGACAAACAGCCTTCAATCGCCTCATATAGATTGCTTAACAATTCATCAAAGGTATCACCCTGAGTGGCATATCCTGAAATAGACGGAACCTCGGCCCAATATCCACCTTCCTCTGCTTCATGTATGATTACCTTTAATTTCATAATAATCCTTCATTTGTTATAAACACGTCGTTAAAAAGTTTCTACTAAATCTGATGACAATGAATAGATAAATTATAACTCAAATTTCAATAAAAAATAAATGTTCGCCGATCATTGTCCATCGTCCACCACCCCCATCACCGTATCGATCACCGTCCCGTCCACCCACTTTATCGCCGCCACGATTTTATCCGTGGTTTTCGGTGCCTCGGGCGCTCCACCGCAGATACGCTCCACCTGCTGTTTCAGGTCGTGAATGTCGAAAACAGGTAAATCCGTTCCTTTGACGGCGTCCAGTAGATCGGTTCGCCTGGGATTGATACAGATACCGCGCTCGGTGACCACAACGTCCACCAGCTCGGCCGGACCGGTGAGGGTGGTGACCCGTTCGACGATCACCGGGATGCGGTCGCGGAAGGAGGGAACCGCCAGTACCGTACATTTGGCGAACAGGCAGTTCTGCCAACCGCCGATGCCGTGCATCAACCGGCCGTCGGAGTGGGTGACCACATTGGCGTTAAAATCAGTATCAACCTCCGTGGCGCCCAGTACCACGATATCGGTCAACGAGTTCAAGTTGCCCTTGCCGTGGTAATTATAGGTGGTAAACGGTCCGCAGGCAATGTGGGCGGGATTTTCGTGGGAGGAGCGCACGGCCTCCAGGTCAAAGGCCTGAATGTCGAAAATATGCCGGATCAATCCGTCCTGAAGCATGCGCACCGGCAGCTGATTGCTGCCGCCCAGATAAAATCCGGCTTTGATGCTTTTTTCGCGCATCAAGTCGTGTAAAAAATGAGTGAACGCCAGGGATATCCCGCCGGCGCCGGTTTGAAAGTTGAATCCGTCATGGATAATCCCTGCCGCTTCGGCAAAGCGGGTGATGAGCTCGGCAATGCGCAGGCGGTCGGGACTTTTGGTGATCTGTGTGGTGCCTGATAAAATTTTTTCCGGGATACCGATGCGCTCGGTGACCACGACGGCATCCACCAGCTGGCCCTGAATGTGCCAGGGATAGCAGGGGAAGGGGACCAGATTGTCGGTGACCACGATGACGCGGTCGGCGTACCAGGCGTCCGCTTCGGCGTAACCCAGCGGTCCGCATGCCGACCTCCCGGAAGCGCCGTAACAGTTTCCGAAAGCGTCCGCGGCTGGCGCGGCGATGACGGCGATATCGATATGGACCTCCCCGTCCTGAACCGCCTGATAGCGGCCGCCGTGGGAGCGGAGCACGGCCATGCCGCGCATTTTACCGTGGGAGCAGTAGTCACCTAATGGTCCGTTCATGCTGCCTTCGATGTGATGGATGACGCCGTTGTCCAGGTACTCGATCAGCGGTGCATGGCAGGGAAAAGCGGCGCTGGGAAACCAGACAAGGTCCTTGACCTTCATCGCCGCTGCCATGCCAAAAACCTGATTGGCCACCAGGTCGCCGTCGCGAAAGTGGTGGTGTGTGGAGACGGTTTTGCCGTCGGACAGGCCGCACATTTCCAGGGCGATGCGCAGGTCGTTCACCACCTTGTTGCCGTCCGGTGGATAGGCGGTACAGCTTGGAATTTTCCGTCCCGCGGTACGGCCGGACGGGATGTGGGCGCCGACACCTTTATAGTGTATGGCAGGCCGGCCGTTGATTTTATCAGGGACACGGCGTCCGGCGGCATTGGGGATGAGGTTCATGATGTTACTCCTTTTGGTGACGGGGAATATTGCGTATATTTAATGATAGGTGGTTTTTGGATTTTTTGTAGGCTAGTATGTGTTTTTTCGAGTTTCATCTCTAATTCTGTTGTATGTTTTTTATTACCAATAAATCATTGGCCGCAGAGCGTCCGGGAACGGGTTCCCACGCTCAAGCCCGGCATTTGTAAAAAGACATGTTATTTGATCCTCGAGCGTGGGAACCAGTTTGTGGGCCGCAGAGCGTCCGGGAACCAGTTTGTACCGGTTTGTAACCTGCTCATTGTTCATTGTTTTTTTGCCTGTTCCAGCAGTTTGACCGCCCGCTTCACCACCGGCGCGTCGATCATCTTGCCGTCCAGAACGGCCACACTGTGACCCGTCGCTTTGGCCTTTTCATACGCATCAACAATCGCCTGTGCTTTTTCGACCTCCTCCCTGGTGGGTGCAAACGCCCGGTGCACGATCTCAATCTGCCGAGGGTGGATGCAGCCTTTGCCCTCGAATCCCAGGCTCCTCGCTTCACCGGCTGCCGCCAGCAGACCCTCCGTATCCACCACATCGGAGTAAACGCCGTCCAGTGCCTGGATACCAGCCGCACGTGCCGCATTCACCAGCACACTGCGCGCCCAAAAGCTTTCCTTGCCCTTGGCTGTACGGGGAACGCCCAGGTCGGCGGTGTAATCCTCGAGTCCGATGGTTACCGCGGCGATGCGTTCCGATGCCCGGCAGATATCCAACGCGTGAAAGCATCCCATGGCGCTCTCGATAACCGGCATCAGCCAGATCTGCCGTTTCGGAGCCAGCCGGCGGATACGATCGTCCACCTGACGGACCTGGTCGGCGTTTTCGCATTTGGGCAGCACAATGAGCTGTACGCCGTGTGGTACCACCCATTCCAGGTCCTCCAGTCCCATGGGCAACTGATTGATGCGCACCATTCGCTCACATTGATAAAAATCCACCGCCAGTAACGCGTTGCGCACCAGTGCCCGCGCGGCGTCCTTCTTTTCCGGTGAAACGCTATCCTCCAGATCCAGGATGACTCCGTCGGGATTGTGCAGGCCGGCGTTAATAAATAAATGAGGTGTATTGCCCGGCAGATAGAGTCGCGAACGGCGCTGACGGTCGCGAGGACTGTCCTGCCGGACACCGTTTACCGCGGGTGGCAACAACAGTGAAGACAGCTGCATTCCTGCTCTCCGGATCGCCGTTTCCAACCGTGCCCAAATGACGTAAGGCAGCGCACCGGCATCGGTGATCTCGATCTGTGCCGCCTTTATCGCGTTTTTGTGCAAGGCTTCGCGGATTTGCGCTTCGATCTGTTTGCCGTACAACGCCTTGACTTTGCTTTCGATTTGTATTTTGATGTCCGTCCCGTCCGGATTGAACCGGATAAGGCAATCGGACCGGACATCCGGTCCGCTGCAACCGGCTTCAAACATGAGTATCTCCTTTTTTTGCAGATGCAAGTTTTTGCCGCGCATAGGGCAGCAATCCGCCCGCCTGCCAAATATCCATGATGGCACGGGGCAGTGGGGGATAGGAGAACGCTTTGTCTCCCACGTGTATCCGTCCGTTTTCCTGGTCGATTGTGATCACATCACCCGGTTGATAGGCTTGAACGGCTTCCGGACACTCGATGAGTAATAGTCCTTGATTGAGCGATGCACGGTAAAAAATACGGGCAAAACTCTCGGCCACAATCGCCAGTACGCCCACTGCTTTGAGTCCCAGCGCCGGCTGCTCGCGGGAGGAACCGCAGCCGAAATTTTTACCCGCCAAAATCACATCGCCGGATTTGATCTTGCCGGCAAATTCCTTGTCCATGTCCTCAAGCAAGTGAGGTTTTATTTCTTCAGCCGTTGAACATGTATAGGTGTACCGGCCGGGAAACAGCATATCGGTATTGATGTTGTCACCGTATTTCCAGACATTCATATTTAACTCCTTATCTGCCGTGGATCGCTGATTTTACCGTGGACGGCGGACCAGGCTATGGTTTGCGGGCCGGCCAGGAAAATTTCCGCCTCGGCACAGCCCATGCGTCCCTTAAAGTTGCGGTTGGCCGTGGACAGACAGCGTTCTCCCGGTGCCAGAACGCCCAAATGGGCACCCAGACATGGACCGCAACTCGGCGGTAGCAGCATGCCGCCGGCTTCGATGAGCACCTGCATGGCACCGGAAGCCATGGTCTGCTGCAAAATTGATTTTGAGGCCGGCAATAACAACAACCGGCATCCTTCGGCAATATGACGGCCTTTTAAAATTCCGGCCGCCGTCTCAAAATCCGTCAGGCGTCCGTTTGTGCAGGTACCGAGTAAAAACTGATGAATGGGCGTACCAAGTACGTCGGTAACCGGCACCACATTGTCCACGCAGTGCGGCAAAGCCACGACCGGTTCCGCTTTGTCCATCTCCACATCAATCGTCTGCCGGTAAACGGCAGGCGGATCCGCCCATACAAACCGTTGGGCTTTGACCGGGATGTTCCTTTCGGTCAGATAACGCGCGGTCTGCTCATCATACAGAAAAACCGAGTTTTTTGCACCCATTTCCACGCCCATATTGGCGATCGTCATCCTTTCTTCCATATTCAAATGATCCACATCGCCGTGATATTCGACGGAACAATAATTTGCACCGTCGGCGCCCAATTTGCCGATAATTTCAAGTATAAGATCCTTGGCCGTTACCATGGCCGGCAGTTTTCCCGAGAGATAAATTCGAATACTATGGGGTACCTTCAGCCAGGTTTCCCCGGTGAGCAGCAACGCAGCCGCTTCTGTTCGGTCGATACCGGCGGCAAACGCATTTAATGCACCGTAAGTACAGGTATGTGAATCACTGCCGAGTATCAACATGCCGGGTTGGGCGTGGCCTTTTTCCAGCACGATCTGATGGCATATACCTTCGCCAACATCGTAAAAATGTTTGATTTTATATTCCTTGACATAATCACGCACCTTTTGGTGGTTTTCCGCGGCTTTTTGTGACGAAGCTGGAACCACGTGGTCCAGTACAATGATGTGTTTTTCACGGTCGAATACATTATATTTTTTCAAATCATCACCAATTTTCCCGATGATGGCTGCCGTATTGTCATGGGTCAGCAACAGGTCTGGTTTGACCGTGACGATCTGACCGGGACGGACCCGGCTGAGTCCGGCTTTTTGCGCCAGAATTTTTTCCGCAAACGTGCCGATCATTGTAGTAAACCTCCTCGTTTGTAAATGTCCATCTGTACATCGGAAAACGGCAGGGCCTGGATGATGGTGCTGTTTTCGTGGGTGATGATGCCTGTGGACAAGTCGACAAAGATGATGTCGCCGTCGTTGATGCCCGTCGCAACGAGATCGGCAATCAGAATAGGGAATCCGCTGTTAATGGCGTTGCGCTCGTAAATCGCGCCGAATGAACGGGCGATAATGAGTTTGATACCCAGGCTTTTAAAACAATCCACGGCCTGCTGACGAGAGCTGCCGCA
>JAFGEC010000022.1 GCA_016931775.1 Candidatus Zhuqueibacterota bacterium
GGCCAGGATCAGTTCCACGGCAAGGCGGAAGGCCATCTGGCCAACTATATCACATCCCATGATAATTTTATCGGCCTGGAAGCCACGGATATCAACCGCAATCAGGACTACCGTTTTGAATTTGAAGGGCCGGTTTGGCGAAATAGAATCGGTTTTTATACCAATCTTCGACTGGAAAATAACAAGAACCATCTGAACGGTATCAGACGGTTTAACGTGAACGATTTTAGTGATTACAGCGAGATTCCTTATAATACCCAGGCCGGTGGCGATAGTGCGTTTGTTCCCTTGAATGATAATAAAAGCACAAAGTTTTTCGGAAAACTGAATTTCCGTTTGAAAAATTTCAAACTATATCTTTCGTATACAAAAAATGACGGCCAGTGGCAAAACTATAATCATACTTTTAAATACGTCCCCGACGGCAAGGCCACGTCTTTTAATAACAGCGACATGGTCGCTCTGCATTTAAACCACATGTTCTCCCCTAAGGCCTTTTATGAATTCAAGGTGTGGTACACGAAGAACAAAAGCGGCTATTATTTATATAAAGATCCCAGTGATCCTCAATATATTCACGATATGTATTTGGCCAACAGCCAGTACACCGGTTTTTACACGGGCGGACAGGAAAAAACCTACAACAAGTCCACAACACAGGATTGGAATACAAAAATCGACCTCACGTGGCAGGTGAGTTTGCATCACAGCCTGAAAAGCGGATTCAAGTTTACACAACACCGGCTGGAAAACCTGAACTCTTATGTACGCAATAAATGGTATGGAACGGCTTATGAATTCGTAAGATATGAACCGCATCTGACGCCGTCGAGCACGCTTTCCGCGGACTATTATGAAAAAGAACCTCTGGAAATGGCTGCCTATTTTCAGGATAAAATGGAATTTAATGAAATGGTGCTTAAACTGGGTATCCGTTTTGATTATCTGAATCCCAACACCACTTATCCTTCGCAACGAAGAAATCCGGATAACAAGTTGTTATTCGATGAAAATACGGATCGAATGTCATCCTATCCCGAGGCTGAGGTCAAATATCAACTCAGTCCGCGATTCGGACTAACGTACCAGCTCGCGAAAACCGCCATGCTGCATTTGAGTTACGGCCATTTTTTTCAAATACCTCCGTTTTACGCTCTGTACCAAAACGCCGATTTTCTGGTTGGAACAACCAATTATGAAACACGGATGGGCAACGGACAACTCAAGCCGGAGCGGACGATTCAGTACGAGATCGGTCTGTGGCAGGAAATTACCGAGGGTATGAGCCTGGATATGTCTCTGTTTTACAAAGATATTTATGATCTGCTTACCATGAATATATTTACCACCTATAATCAGATCCGGTACGGTTTGTACTCCAATAAAGATTACGGTAATGCACGCGGCCTTGAGATGAAATATGAGGCCGTTTATGGCTCCTTCACCGGTGTGGTTAATTATACCCTGCAGTATACGCGGGGTGTTGCGGACAATCCAACCACAACGTTTACCCGCGCCGGAAATAACCAGGATCCCATCAGCCGTCTGATCCCTTTAAACTGGGACCAGCGCCATACTGTGAATATTCAGTTGGGATATGTAAAAAAAGAGTATGGTGTGACACTCGTCGGTAATTATGGCTCCGGATTTCCGTATACCTATGAACCCATAGGCGAAAATCCCCTGTCGCAGGTTAATCTCTATCCGAATAACAATCCAAAACCCAGTTTTTTGACATTTGATCTGAGAGCTTATTATGACATTTTTCTGGCGCGGGAACAAAAGGTGCGTTTTACTTTTGTTGCATATAACCTACTGGACCGGCTTAATGAGTTATCCGTTTCACCTGAAACGGGCCGCGCCAATCAATCCATTATTCTGGACACCCAGCTCGCCGGCCATAGAAGCGACTTTAACGATTATTACGATCGTATTAATAATCCGGCGGCATTTTCCGCACCAAGAATGATAAAAATCGGAATGGGATACTATTTTTAATTAGTAAATGAAATCTGGAGCTTTTTAAAAAATAAAGGTTGCTGATTATGAACAGGAAAAAAATATTTCCCTCTCTTTGTTTGCTTTTAATCTTTGGACAGGTGCTGGTCTTTGCCCAGTCTAAAATCTATGAAGGCCCGGATGACCCTGCCGGTGATATTTCCGCTGAGCGGGAAGGGTGGATGAACGGCAACAGAGTTTTGCTTTTATTCCAGAACACCACCGAACTTTCCGGATGGCCGAGGATGGATGCTTCGCGCTGGCCGTACTCTTATACCGGCCGAAAAATGAACGACGGCGTCGGATTGCTCATCGGCGCACGTGTTTATATCACCGGGGACACCATCCCCGTGACCGATCCGGCACAAATTGCCGCCTATGCCGCTTCCGGCCAATTGGATACCCTGTATTATTGCCAGACCAGCTACCGGGAAAAAATGGATATGAATCCCTCCCAGACGGTGGAGTGGGCCATGTATCCTGTATCGGAATATTTGAATCCTATGAGCGAAACACCGGCGTTAAGCAATAATCCGGCTTCCTGGCCTGTTATTGGCTGGCCGGCCCGAGGCCGTGAGAAAAAGTGGCCCGGAGAATGGGACGGAAGGTTTGGACGGGGTATATTTAATGCCGAACTCGAATGTTACGTGGTCGCGAACGATGCCCATGATCAGGAATACCTGCCGGCCAATAACGCACCCGTGCGATATTATCCCCGGCCGGGAGTAAAGATCGGGGATATCGATCCGGACATTACCATTCAGCGAGGATTACCATGGGGAGGCATCGGAATCCGGGTGGAGCAGCGGGGATTTCAATGGGACAATCCGCAGGCCCGTGATGCGATTTTCTGGGAATATACCATTGCCAATATCTCCGATTATGATCTGCCCGAAATGGCGTTCGGCTATTGGGTGGACAATGCCATCGGTGGCGACGGCGCCATGGATGAACTGGCAGCTTTTGACAAGGTGGAAGACCTTGCATACAGCTGGGACATCAACGGTGTCGGTGCCGGTGGTGTCAAAACCGGGACCATGGGATTTGCTTTTCTCGAAAGTCCGGGTGTTCCGTATGACGGAACCGACAATGATGACGACGGGCTCGTCGATGAACAGCGTGATAATCCGGCGACGGTACAAATCGGTCCGGTCGACGGTATTACGGATCTTGATAAATTTTTATCGTTTTATCGGTTAAAACAGGAGGACCTCCGGGAGCACTGGGATGCGGATGAAGATCAGGATTGGGATGACGGTTTCGATGCGAACGGAAACGGCGTCTATGACGAAGACGAATACTCGGGTGATGACGTCGGTACGGACGGCGTCGGACCGCATGAGTTGAACTATTATGGACCGGATGAAAACGGAACGGAATGCAATCATAAACCCGATTTTATCGAAGGTCTCGGTTCCGAACCCGATTTTGCTTTTACCGACATCTCCGAGTCCGATATGCTCGGGCTGACGTCCTTTCATCTTTTCCCCATTGAGGATGAAACGGATCCCAACTCGGCATGGTTTTTTCACGACGAGGCCATGTGGCATCTCGTCGCCTCGAGGACTCTGGATGAATATATCGGCGAGATTTCCAATTTGATTGAAATTTTTGCCTCCTCCATATTTCCCTTGTATCAGGGCAGAACGGAACGTATATCCATGTCCGAATTACACTCCTTTGACCCTCTGGAAGGTTTGCAGTCGCCGGATCATTCCGCCCCAGCCTTATTTCAACTGAAGCAAATTGTACAGGTTATTTATGAAAGCGATTACCGGTTTGCCACGCCTCCCAAAATGCCGACACTCACAGCGACACCCGGCGATGGATATGTTATGTTGACCTGGGATAATATCGCCGATACCAAAACCCGGGAACCGCTTTTGCATAATGAGAACGATTTTCAGGGCTATAAACTTTTCCGCGCCACGGACCGAAAAATGGTCGATCCGGAAGTGATCACCGACGGTTTTGGTAATCCGCTGCTGAAAAAACCCATATTCGAGTGTGATATCAAGGACGATATATCGGGGTTCGCTGACTACGGCACCGTCCCATCCCAGGGCGCAGCCGTTTACCTTGGGAGTAATACCGGCATCACACACCACTATAAAGACACCAACGTTCAAAACGGACGTACCTATTATTACGCCCTGGTGGCTTACGATCACGGTATTCCGCCGGATGTTTTCAAGGGCGATGAAAAACGTAAACTCGGCATTGCTCCGTCGCAAAACAATATTATCATTGAATTGAACGAATTTGAAGAAATTACCTTTACGGGAATCAATGTGGCGGTGGTCACGCCCGGTCCCCGTGCCATCGGGGAGAAAACGGTGTCAAATTTTGAATTAAAGAGTCAAAATAATCTGGGCTCGGGTTATATCGAACCGAAAGTCGCCTCCCTGAACGCCATCAAAAACGGTCACGAATACCGGGTCAGTTTTGATATGTTTTCCATAAAGTCGATTCGCAACTATGATCATGGCATACATTATACCACGAATGGATTGCGAGTGTATGATATAACCGGAGGCGGGGAGGAACTGGTCTATTCAGATCTTATGAAAGAAGATGAAGAAGAAAACTTTTATGCTGAAAATTATCATACCATCATGGTTCAGGATACGGCGTTTGACTGTTTCCGGATCGACGTTCAGGAGGTCAAGACAACCGGGGTTTTTGACGGACTCCAACTTGACCTGCAAATGGATGTCAAAGAAGTGGAATACGATCCGAAAAACTCGGGCTGGATTTCCGGTGATTCACCCATGAATATCACGTTATCCTCTGCGGAGACAAAAATGCTTTCCTGGGATTATGATATTGTGTTTACCGATGACGATTCGGTTTACATGACCCGGCTTTTAAAAAGATCGGTGGTAAGAGATGAAAACGGCGATCTCGTTTCCGTTGATGAATTGCTGACAAAAGTACCCTTTAATTTTTTCGTGAGGAACAGATGTTTTACCGATTCGACTACCGGTGATTTTGAAAAATTGGATATTGTGGTGCATGATTTGAATTTAAACGGCCAGTTTGATATCCTGCAGGACCGCATTCTAGTGGGGCCTTTGAACACTCTTGAAAAATGGGCCGGGACGGCTTTTATTATCGATTTTTCTAATATTTCCAGCGAAAATGAATTGCCCCAAAACGGTGATGTCTACCAAATTCGCTTTATACGGCCGTTCTGGGTTGACGACTCGTTTTCTTTTACCATCAATGCCGAAAACCAAACGGACCAGAAACAAATTGCGGATTTGATGAAAGATATCGAGGTGGTTCCCAATCCCTATATCGCCACAAATTTGATGGAAGAAGCGGTTGCGAACACGGATCTGAACCAAAGAAGACGAATTTTGTTTACCAATTTACCCGCCAAATGTACCGTGAAAATTTTCACCTCCAGCGGTATTCTGGTGGATGAGCTAAAGGCCCCGGAAAATGCGCTCGTTGGTTTTAATGGACTCGGAGATGCCAGCAATGGCATCCTTCACTGGGATTTAAAGACACGTGAAGGACTCGATATAGCTGCCGGAATGTATCTGTATCACGTCCGTGATGAGACAACCGGCAACGAGAAAATGGGCAAGTTTGCCGTTATCAAGTAATCCGGTATTCACCCCAAATTTGATTGAATGAAAGGTATCAACATGATGAATAAATGTTTAAAACCAATATTGCCGGTTCTGGTTTTGAATCTGTTTTTAATGACCTTTTCATATGGACAAAAACCTTATCGAGTGGGAACAACGGCCGCAAACTTTCTTGAAGTCGGGATCGGCGGGGCCGGTAATGCTATGGGTGAAGCTTATGTCGGTATGGAAGGTGACCTGGCATCCATCTACTGGAACCCTGCCGGCCTGGGTTTTATGGAAAAGAGCGAGGCGCAATTTGTCCATCAGCCATGGGTCGTGGATATCAGCACTGAATTTGCCGGCGTCGGTCTCACGTTGCCAAAAGTGGGTACACTGGGTTTCGGTGTCATTTATATGGGATACGGCGATATGAAAGTGACCACTCTGGACCGGCCCAAAGGTACGGGTGAATTTTTTACCGCCAACGAATATGCTTTCCACTTTTCCTATTCAAGGAGACTGGCACAGTGGTTCTCATTCGGCGTGACCGGCAAGTATATTTCTTCGCAAATCTGGCACACTAGTGCGAATGCTTTGGCCGTCGACCTGGGTGTGATTGTAAAAACCTACTTTTTTTCGCCGACCGGCCAAAGAGAAGACGGCCTTAATATTGGAGTCTGTATTTCCAACTATGGCACAAGAATGAAATATGACGGCATCGATCTGTTGAGGCCTATCGATATTGCTCCGGATGAGGAGGGGAATTACGAATTTGCCCCCGGAAAGTTTGACCTGGAGGCCCATGAACTGCCGCTTATATTTCGTCTCGGCGTGGCCGTTCACCCTGTTGTCTTCGGCAACCATAAATTGACGATCACGACCGATGCGCTGCACCCCAACAATAACAGTGAACATATCAATGTCGGCGCCCAGTACTCCCTCGATATTCCCGGAATCAGCCGGTTTTACCTGCGCGGGGGATACAAGGCTTTATTCATGGACGAATCGGAATTTGGCCCCACATTCGGCGGTGGATTTATCTATTGGATAAACCGCACCGGATTCAAACTGGACTATGCGTACCGGTCGGTGGGTATTTTGGGGAATGTGCATTCCTATAGTTTTGGGTTTTTGTTTTGACAGGAGACTGCAGAATGGACCAAAGATGCATTGACAAGGCAATGAATTCGGTGTTTCGTTAAGAGTCGATTTGTCGAGAAGGAGTATCGGATCAAATCCCGGTACTGCGCGGTGCTCAACCAAAATTATGAGTCGGCGGCGTTAAAGTTTTTACCCGAGCGAACATTTTTTCGTACGAAAGCGCGGATCCCCGGGGTTTAAAGTGATGTTTTTAAAAATACCTTCCACCACTATCTGATGTCATACCACTTTTAGTAATATGACACTAACCGGTGGGTAATGTTTTATATACAATGGTTTCAAGATTGAAATTCTAGAAGGAAACTGAAAAATCGTGCAAAAATATATTGAAAACAAACAAATCTGCGGCCCAATCCCGCTGCGGGATCCGTGGTTAAAAAAAATATAAATCGTTATCCACCTGGTGCAAAAACTAACCTGCATTATTCATAAACTTTTGAAAAAATGGTGCTATAATTAAATATAACAAAAACTTACAAGAGTTGGTGATTCTGAAC
>JAFGEC010000023.1 GCA_016931775.1 Candidatus Zhuqueibacterota bacterium
GGAATACGGATTCTGTCATGTGGACCTGGTGTTTCTGGACGGCCGGAATATTTTACTTGAATTTGAGGCTGTCCGGCATAACCGGCTGGTGTTTGCTAGGCCGGAATTCGACCAGGGGAGTGTTTTTTCCATCACATTAAGGAAATATTTTGATTTTTTACCCTATCTCAAAGTTCAAAGGCAGGCTTACAAAGAGCAGGTGTTGAATGGTTAAGGTTGAGATACTTCTTAAACGGATTCAACAGTTGGATGAGTATTTGGGTTATCTTGATGAATTCATAAAGTATTCCTTTGACGAATTTATCTCAATCGACAGAAAAATTGTTTACAGTGTCTTACAGGAAAATTTGCAGGATTTTACAGATATTAAAAAGGCATTTGCGGCGTTAATATGACCCAAGCGGAACACGATCGTATCGTAATAAATTTACAAAAAACCTTTGAAATCATACAGACCTGTTTTGATTTAAAGGCGGCATTTTTGCGGCGGCAGTATCCGGGAAAATCCAATGAGGAAATCAATGCGCTTTTGTGCCGTCAGATGATCGAACGCAAGGAACGGGCGTGGAAATCGGTCAAAGATTAATCGAAGTATTGTTAACTGTATGCCGTGAATTGGAATGCGCCGGGATAAATTATTGTCTTGTTGGCGGACTGGCAGTATCTGCATTAGCGCGTCCGCGTGCGACTGAGGATGTCGATCTGCTGGTGATGTTGGCGGAAAAAGATATTGACCGCCTCAAAGAATTATTACAGAAAAATTATTTATACGTTAAAATAAATCCGATGACGCGCTTTAAACAAGCGACGCTTTTACGGACGATTGTGGAAGACGGAGAAAAGAAAACGGATTTGACGATCATTGATTTTATTCTCGCTGACCGGCCGATATATCAAACAGCGATAAAAAACAGCATTACCCTGAATTTGGATCGACAGGAAGTGAAAATCGCTTCCCCGGGTGATTTGATCAGGCTGAAAGAGTTGGCCGGTCGTCCGCAGGATCTCGTCGATATTCAGGCTATACGTGAGGCGTTTCCGGAGTTGTCCTAACGCCCACACGGAGACTCGGAGCCAATAAATACATAATTTCGTTACATTTATTTCCTTTTTTGATATAGTTATAAAGATGAACAACACAAAATCCCTCCCCGTCACCGTCATCAAGCCCCGCACCGGCTGGCAGGTGATCAACTGGCGCGAACTGGCGCAGTACAAGGATCTGTTTTATTTTTTCGTGCTGCGTGATATCAAGGTGCTGTACAAACAGACGATTCTCGGATTCGCCTGGGCGGTCATCCGGCCGGTCTTTTCCATGCTGGTGTTTTCCGTGGTGTTCGGCGGACTGGCCAAGGTGCCCAGTGACGGTGTGCCCTACCCGATTTTCTCCTTTGCGGCGCTGCTGCCCTGGACCTATTTTCAGACAGCCCTTTTAAAATCGTCGGACAGTCTGATTACGGACAAGGCCATATTTACAAAGGTGTATTATCCGCGGCTCATCACGCCCATGGCGCCGGTGCTGTCGGGTCTGGTGGATTTTGCCATTGCGTTTGTGATATTGATCGGCATGATGTTTTTTTACGGGATAATACCGACTTTTAATGTGCTGTTTTTACCCCTTATGGTGCTGTTGATGATCCTGACCGCCTCGGGCATGGGAATGTGGCTGTCGTCCATGGCGGTGCAGTTCCGGGATGTCAAACACGCCATGCCGTTTGTGGCGCAGCTGCTGATGTACGCCGCGCCGGTGGTGTGGCCGGTATCGCTGATCACGGCGAAATTTCCCGAATACGGATCGACGATCCGGCTGGTGTACGGGCTGTATCCCATGGCCGGGGTGATCGAAGGTTTCCGGGCCTGTCTGCTGGGCACACGGCCCATGCCGTGGGATTTGCTGGCGATGGGTGCGGGAAGTGCGCTGCTCATTGTTTTTACCGGTGCATTGTACTTTCGGCGCAAAGAGAGGATTTTTGCGGATGTGGCGTGAGGAGGCGGCAGAAATAGTTTTTTATAAAATTAAAGTTGAGTGTCTTATACTGTTGATCCTGTTGATCCGGTCTATTGTTTGACTGGATGAATCCCGCATTGCGGGATGAACAGGATTTGGAAACGATAGAATTTTTGAAAATGATGCCGGAACAAGTAATCAAAACACAATTATTAATATAATTTTCCTGTGTAATAAATTAAAAAATTATTAAAATCAAATCATCCTGTCGATTCTGTTGATCCTGTCTATTTTTTGACCGGATCAACAGGATCAACTGGATGTGGTTTCGTAATTTTATATTTTTTAAATAATATTTTTTCGCTCAAGTGCAGCAAATGATAAAAATAACTCATGTTAAGGATGATTTTTTTAACTGAAAGAAGGAAAAGAGCGATGAAATATAAAGAATTGACGGAAAAAATTATTGGTTGTGCCTATACGGTTTTTAATAAAATGGGTTTTGGATTTTTAGAATCGGTTTATGAAAAATGTTTACTCATTGAACTGGAAAAATGCGGATTAAAAGCCAAAGCCCAACAAGCTGTCAAAGTATATTATGATAACCAAATAGTCGGTGATTTTATGGCGGATATTTTCGTCGAAGATACCATCATTGTGGAACTCAAATCGGTCCTTCGACTCGTAACCGCACATGAAGTTCAATTGGTCAATTATTTAACCGCGACGCGTAAAGATGTAGGCTTGTTGATCAATTTTGCAGTAACAGAGGTTGAGGTTAAACGTAAAGTCAAAGATTTAGCGGCGATTTAACGAATTTTTTGTCGTATTATCATCCTGTCGATCCTGTTGATCCGGTCTATTTTTTGACTGGATCAATCCCGCATTGCGGGATGAACAGGATATGGAAAAA
>JAFGEC010000219.1 GCA_016931775.1 Candidatus Zhuqueibacterota bacterium
AATAATTTCTTCTTCAGTCAAAGGCAGGTCATAGATGCGGACGTCATCCATCAAGCCGGTCCACTCTCTATCCAGGTTCCATCCACCGATCGTCGCATCTCCGATAATCAGGTCCTGAGGTACGGTGACTTCTACAATGGCCTCCAGAAAACCGTTAAGATAGAGAGCGACCTCTGTTAATGAAACCGTCAATGCGATGTGGCTCCACTCACCCGGGTAAACGGGTGTTACACCAACCACATCAGGACCAAAACCGGATATACCGACATTCAACAGACCATAGTTGAGTTTAAAGTGAACGGCACCCGTTACCCAGTTATGAGTGTTGAAACCGCCGGCAAATTGAATCGGTTCCAGATCCACATCGGAATTGACCCACATGGTAATAGTTATTTCATTAAATGTTCCGATTGAAGGGATATCGACCACATCGTCGTCACCGTCAAGATACATAAACCCGTCTTCAAAATAGACATCTCCTGTAATTGTACCGTCAAAACCGTTACCGGTTACATCTTCGGCTCCCGCATCAAATGTGTAGTGTGCAATCGGCTCAGGCACATCGCCGATCAATCTGCCCACAAAGACAGTCGAGGAAAGAAATAACATTATACAGACAAACATCCGACTCGATTTCATGATAAAACCTCCTTTTTTAAGTACCTTCCGACTTTCGGAATGCCGGTGCATTCACATACATTCCCCGGATATTAAAAGCTACACCTGATACCACATTTGGGAAAATACCTTCACCTCCTTTCGCTGGTTGCCACGTATTTATTATTTGCCATTACCGAGCGTACAGGTTTTTTTATGGCTTGTACATGCTCAAAAAACAATCGCTGAGCAGGATTCCGTCCGTGAATGGCCCAGTTAGGGCGCTTTTACCGCAACACGACAAGTTTCCTGGTCTCTACAAACGAACCGGACTGCAATCGATAAAAATAGACTCCGCTGGCCGTATTCGACGCATCCCATCGCCGATCGTGTTTCCCTGCCGCCAAATCTTTATTAACTACGGTCGCGACTTCCCGGCCCGCCATGTCAAATACTTTTAGCAAAACATATGATCCTGACGGCAGATAAAATGAGATTGCCGTACTTGAATTGAACGGATTGGGATAGTTTTGCTCCAGACGATAGCCTTGCGGAATGGAAGAGTTAAACGAATTTATTCTGGTGTTCGTTTTGGTACTCACAAAGGTCGTAATGCTTTTTCCATCCAAAGTCGTTGTAAACGAATTGTCCGATAAATTAATTATTCCATCATTGCTAAGGTTTTTGACTTCCGATGTGGTATATTTCTGAACTTGGGCGGTAATATCATCGAAAGTAAATGTCTGGTCTTTACTTGATGTGTTTAGGTTGATGACCACAATGACGCTTTCTTCTCCTTTAAAAGCAACAAGGTACACGCCGGATTGCGGCCGGTAAGTGGCATCGATCCTGTGGTAACCCGGCCGGATGAATTTTGAAAAATGCGCCATTACATAACCTTTCTTTCGAAGCGTACCTCCACGATTGATAAGGTTACAATCGGGCTGTCTCAGATACCACCAGATAAAGGCGTTCATGTTCCTGTACAAACAATCTATAATTTCCTTGGCGAATTTTTCGATACACGTATTGATGTCATCCTCATTAATATAATGCTCCGTCATCCAAATTTGTTTTCCCTTTTGCTCCGCCAATGGGTAGGAAGCCAAACCGGCGCCGTAGATATGACCACCGACAATATCCAAATTCGCACAAGCAGTAGAATCGTTAAGGATCGGATCAGACATTGACCGTCTGAATTGAAATGATTCCGGTGCAATCACTTTTGTATTAATTGATGCACCATTTTCTTTGAGAAATTTTACCATCTGTGATGAACTCCAGTCACAGGATTCATAACTTACATGAATATCCGGTTCGTTTTGAAGCGATATTGCATACAGAGGTACCCCATTATCCGACATGTAATCAGTAAATGCGTTTAAATAGGTAGCATAGTCTGCATAAGAACTTTCTTTTAGTTCACCACCGACTGTATTATTATTTGTTTTCATTGAAGCCGGTGGTGTCCACGGGGAGGCGAATACCATGGCGCCACGAGCATTTGCTTTCTGGGCATTTTTCATTTCATCGTAATTATTTCTATTCGGATCAATGCGGATGCGCAATATACTGAGTCCCAATTGATTGTTATTGTCATTGCTAAAGGCCGCGTCCGCTTCTTTTTCGGTCAACTGTCCATGCCAGGCCGTGCTGGCTCCAAAGCCGTCGATATATTGCTTAATATTTCCGGCATTTATATTGGCCACCTGCGCGGCGCAATGAGCGGATACAACCAGGATTATTAGAAAAATATTTCGTTTCATCATTGTTTTTTTGTTCACCGGTCAGCCTTTGATGTTTGAAAAAAGTTCGATTGTCCTGTAAGTTGCAGGTCATTCATATTTATTATATAAATTAATACCGTCAAATATGTTTGTTATTTTGCAAAGATTCAATTAAAAATTGAAAAAAATTTATTTTTCTCATTTTTGTTTTTTCCCCTCACTCACTAGAAAGGGGAGGGGATGGTTCCAATACACTATTTTAAAAATATCATTTTTTGCGTTATGAGAAAATTACCTGCAGCCAATCTGTAAAAATATGTGCCGCTAACGATTTGAGAACCGTCGGAATTTTTGGCATCCCAGGTTATATTGTAAACACCTGCCGTTAAATTTTTATTGACCAATGTCGCCACTTCTCTGCCGAGAATGTCATAAATTTTAAGACTTGTTTTTGCAGATTCCGGTATGCTGAACTCTATTTTTGTCGTTGGATTAAAGGGATTGGGATAATTTTGTTCCAATTTGAATTCAGAAGGTAAAGTATTTACCGTTTTCTCGACGCCGGTTAGATTGTCCTTAATATACTGAATCAGCCATTCCATCGCAGGCCTCAATGTACCGTCGGTATGCACCAGATAACAGGTAGACTGCCACATTTGACCTTCAAGATATCCCCAGAGCGTGATCCCTTCGACACCCGGATGCTCCCACAATATCGGAAATATCCTTTGATACAATCGTAATTGCACGTCATCATTCGGTGTGCCTTCATTTCGCAGATTACCCAGGTCCATTTCGGTTATATAAATGGGCAAACCGGTCGCAGCAAGTTTGTCTAAATTATTTTTTAATGTATTAACATTTGCAGATTCTAATTCAAAACGGTGGCCTTGCACGCCGATGCCGTCGATGAGTCCTCTATCCTGCAGTAAACCAATAATTTTCAGATAAGAAGTCGTCGCTGAATTGTCATTTATTATTCCATAATCATTAAGTACCAATTTTGTGTTAGGCAGGTATTTTCTTGCCATTTTGAAAGAATTTATGACCCAATCCCAGCCTGTTTCACCCTTTCCACCCAAAGCTTGAATGTAATTTCCGTTTGTCGCGCCTGATGGTGGATCGTGGAGTGGTTCGTTCACTACATCAGTCATATCCATTTCAGGATATCTTTGTCCGATCCTTTTAAACCAGGTATTTAAGTATAATAATTGCTTGTCGGTATCAAGGCTTTCAATCCATGAGGGTTGCTGGTTTCCCCAGATCAACGTATGATTTCTAAAAATCAGGTTGTGTCCCTTTGCATACTTGTACAGTGCATCCAAACCGCCCCAATTCCATCGAGATGAATCGGGAGATGTGGCAACGGAACCCCATTTCCCCTCGTTTCCGGGCGTCAGCTGATTCCAGTAATCGTCAAAATTAAAATCACGGGAGCCCTTTACGTTGCCCAAAAATTTTGACGATCCCTCCGCCAATGGCGGACCTTCATAAAACATGCTTGAATCCGGTTCGGGTTTCGTTGTTAAACCGGGCAGTTCATTGTCAAGAGCGTCTACGGTAAAATATAAATCGGACTTGCCGAAAGCAAATTTGTCGATGAATAATCCTTCCTCACGGCTGCCGATTTGAAAAGATTTTGAAAGCCCGTCAATACCAACGTAATAAAATTCTTGCGGTGAGGCAGGTTTGAAAAAATTTTCACCTAATTTCACCCATTTCCATACCTCCCAGCCTGCTAATCCCCTGTCATACACAAGATCGGCAGAATCGGTAAATCCGGCTCGCATAAGTGCGTTTATATATACCCAGTCCGTGCCGGCAGTACAATTTTTTTCACCGAATCCCCTGGCAAGAAAAAAGCTGTCATTCTTATATGTCCCGGGACCAACATATAAACGGACAAACAAATCGTAATATCCGGTATCTTGAAATGTGACCTGATATGTTATGACCCGGTTTGGATCTTCCGGACTGGATTGGCCGTCAAAGTTTGATGTTGGTGTCACATACGTAATATCGCCGTCCTGTTGAACTGAATAGCCACTACCGAGTATTCCGGATTCAGCTTCTACATAAACAGGTGTCTCGCCGGATAAAATTTCAATAGTCTGCCAACGGTCCTTATATATGGCACGATCCGTATCTGCGGCACCGTTGCCGGCCTTGCCATCCAACCGTGCTTCATTCTCAATACCCAAAACCGGACTTTTACCTGC
>JAFGEC010000220.1 GCA_016931775.1 Candidatus Zhuqueibacterota bacterium
CTAGGGCACAGGTAATTGAGCGATCCGGTTTTCGTCCGTTCCTTTGGCGATGCTTTTTTTTCATATTCAACACCATTATGAAATGTATTTTCTATATATCTTCGGGCGTTTGCTGTGCCGATAATATCTGCTTCAGGTGAAAAAACCTGATTCCCCCGAGTGTGATCATTGTGAGGATCCAAATTGAGAACGAGAGAAACAGGCTTTTCTGTTAAAGATTCCGCATGTTTTTTTAAATCCCTGGCTGCGGTCGGACTAATAAAAGGATCGATGACAATCGTTTTGTCACCCAGATCGACAATACCTGCGTTGCAAATCGCAAATCCGCCATCGTCATTGTGTATCGCCGCATAAACACCGTCTGCCAGTTTCTTGAAAAAATAATGTTGTGATTCCGGTAATTCTGTTTGCCCGTTTAAATAATACACAGGCATTAAAATGAAAATGACGAATATCGTTCGTTTTATAATCTGGATACTCATTAAAAGCTCCTTATCCGAAAGAATTTATACCGATACGGTGGATTCTGAACCTCATGTCCGGTCGTGTGGGAGCGATGGAGAGAAACGGGCTATCGTGAGAAAAGATGTTCCTTAAAGATTAAATACGTGTTTTGCCGGACAAGTTTTATTAACTTTTGGTTTAATCAGAATCTAAAAAATATTATTGAATATTTGTAAAATTTGCAAGAAAAAACAAGTATCGCACGGTAAATTGTCACTCTTGGGGCGACGGTGCGACGCATCTCCGTTTTGGGTGGGTTAGATATTCAAAATATGGGCTAAATATCATGCAACGATGCGTCGCACCTATAAAAGTCCCCCGCTGTTACTCACATATTACATCGCACGTTATCGTTGATGACAAAAAGGTCGCTCATCCACTTTCCCGCGGAACTATTTGCGGATTTACAGCCAAAACAGTTGAAAATCCCTTTTTTTTTGTGTATATTATAATATAACTGTGACAAGAAGATATAAAATACCCGCCTCACCATCCCAAAGACATCACAGCATATAAAAATGACCAAAGTTTTTGTGTCACCAAAAAAGGGGTGTCATGATGAAAAAGTTGTTTTTGAGCGTCTGTTTCTTTTCTGCACTGACCGTCATGGCTCAGACGACGGAATTTAGCTTAACGGCGTACCGGCAGTTTCTTGACGAAAATAAAAATATGCCGACCTCCGGGTTATTGAACATGTATCCGGCTGGAGTATTCAAAGACACCATTAGCACATCTCTGGAAACCGTCTGCTATTACGATTCCATGGTGAAAAGTTTCGAGTTAACGCAAGATGAAATTTCCTTGCTTAACCGTCACGGTTTTCTGGTTACGGAAAGGTTGCGGAAAGAATCCTGCGGGTGGCAGTTTTGGGATATCTGGAGCAGGGATCTGCCCGTTTATATCTCCTCCGATGTGATTCTGCACGCCTTTCACCGTTCTTATGACCGAATATTGATGCAGGTCGAGGTCGGTATGCTTGCGGACGATATAACGGAATTGTTGAGCCGGATGCATAAAAAACTGCCGGAGCTGGCGGCCAGATATGCCGGGAACAGCGACATGGAGCGGATGCTCAAGGATGTGGATGTGTACCTCACCGTGCCGCTCAGGTTACTGGATCAAAACACGCCGGCTAACTTTGCCGATATCGAGAATGAAATCAGCGATATACTGGATTTAATCGAGGCCGAGGATTTTAGTGTGTATCCGTTTTTTTCCGATCACTGTAAAGAGATCGATTTCAGCCAATTTAAAGTTCGCGGACATTACGTCCGAGTGCAGTTTCGTGATCAAGATTACCCCATTCTGCCGAAATATTTCCGCGCTATGATATGGCTTGGAAGAATCGAGGTCTATTTGCTGGCGCCTGAGTCGGATCCCCTATTTTGTCCACCCCAAACATATGAGGACATCCGGCGTCAGACGGTGGATGCGGTGCTGATTACGGAATTAATGGACCTGGCCGGGGTGAACGATCTGTATGAAAAAATCGAAGATATCCTCAAGTTTTTCGTCGGCGAACAGGATAATGTCACACCGGTTCATTTACGAACGATCTGCCGGGATATCGGTTGTACCGGCGCCGCCCACTTATTGGATCCCGTGGTATTGCAAAGTTTTCAGGACTCGCTTAAAACAAAAGATTATGCCTTTCAAAGAATTCAATCGCAAATTCTTTATAACGGCGAGATGTTTGGAGAAAGCGTCCGGCCCGCCTCGGCGTTTTTGTTGTTCGGCCAGCGCTATGTCATCGATTCCTATATGACCGGCCAGGTCGTATATGATAAAATTAATTACGATAACTTTCTACCTTGCCGATTGTTCCCCTCGACTCTCGATGTCCTGTTTGGCCTGGGTAACGACGCGGCAGCACAATTGCTGGTTCCGGAGTTGGACGAGTATCACTATTCCTCAAACATCGCCGCATTGCGATACCTGGTGGATTCGTACGATTCGGATTTTTGGGATAGCTCGATTTATAACGGCTGGCTGAGTGCGATCAGGGAGCTCAATCCGCCGTTATTACGGGAAAATTTCCCTGCATTTATGCAGACAGCCGCATGGTGGCAGCACAAGATGAACGGACAACTCTCTTCATGGACGGAGCTTCGGCACGATAACCTGTTATACGCCAAACAGTCCTATACCACATGGGTGGTGTGTTCCTATCCGTCCGGCTATGTCGAGCCCGTTCCCCAAGTCTATGACCGTCTCAATCGATTGGCTTTTATTGCCACCGAAAAATTCGCAAAGATTTCTTTTACCGATGACGAATTGAAAACGTCGGTTTTACAATTTTTCGATGTTCTTTACGGTGTGACCGACACGCTGCGGTCGATTGCTCAAAAAGAGTTGACTTTAACACCGCTCAACGAGCATGAAATGTCGTTCATAAAAAGTGTTTTATATCATGAAGAGGGTTACGCCGACGGTAAAGTTGACGGCTGGTATCCGGCTCTGATCTATGGTGGATATTGGGATTATCAATTGAGCCATTTAACCGAATTGGATTTTCTGGTTGCGGACTATCACACCACTCCCAGTGACTGCGGCGGTGTTGAAATGGGCTGGGTTTTGCATGCCGGCACCGGCCCGGTCGACTTGGCTATTGTGACCGCTCAACTGCCCGACGGCCGGACAATGGCTTACGCCGGTCCGGTGATGAGTTATTACGAGTATATGACCGAGGATTGGCAAAGATTGACCGACCAGGAATGGGTCGATACCGGAAGCTGGAGCGGTGAGAACGGGCAGGTCGACGAGGAATCGTTTAGGATCCTGGCTTCTGCTTCGCGTCCCGATTGGGTCAATGTTTATCTCGCCGATACGATGGGCCGTTCCAGATGGCCCGGAGCCATGCTGCAGACCGATGTGAAAAGCAGCAGGATGGAGCTGCCGGCGGAACTGACGTCATTCGGACTCGAACAGAATTATCCCAATCCGTTCAATCCGCAGACAACAATCGAATATCATCTGCCGCAGCCCGGGTCTGTGGAAATAAATATCATAGACATTCTGGGACGAAAGGTACGAACACTCGTGGAAGAAGTTAAAACCGCCGGCAAACATCAAGTCATTTGGGATGGCTATGACGACAATGGTGGGGCGGTCGCTTCCGGTGTGTATTTTTACTCGATTCAAACGGAAAAATATTCCGGCCGGCGCAAGCTGCTGTTGTTGCGGTAACAGAATACAGCATACAATCGATTTAATATAATTACAACGTCGGGTTGAATAAGCGAAAAGAATTCCAGTTTTAAAAAATAGCCCGCGGAATACACGGAACATTTGGAATTTTAATCGTAACAACAATATTGTTGAATTTTTTCTAATTCCAGAAAAAGCGAACTCGCATTGTTCATGAATAGTACAACGCAATCAACTTCCTGCATCTGTATGTAAAAAGTATTGTGTTCTACCATAAAAGAGGTGAACGTTTATCGGTTTTTTCTGTCAAATTCCCACCAAAGAATTGAACGTGTGATCTGACCGCTGCGGAGGGACCATTCCGCCTCAGGTAACAGTTGCTCGGGTTTGTTGCCCCACCAGCCTTTGGCATCGGATTCGAAGACATTCATCCATAATCGAAGCCAACCTTTTAATTCGGGATCGTAATCGCATATCAGAACGCGGGGAATGCCGCTTTGCCTGACATTATTCAAAATTCCGCGATAATCGGGTATTTCATGCAATACCGCACAGAAAAGGGCGGTGTCATAATCGGAGAAAAGATGCATCGCGTCGTGTACGTCTTTACATAAAAATTCTTTCGAAGGATGGCGCTTTTTTGCCCCTTGGATGACAACCGGTTCCATATCTATCCCAAGATATGGGCCCATACAATACTCTGAATTCGCCCCGAAGCCGCACCCAATTTCAATAACCCGGCCGTTTCCACATAATTCGCCGATTTTGGTTCGGGCCTCACGAATTCGTTTTTGCTTTTCCTGGCAATCGTTTAACATTCGTTGCAGGAATAATGGTAGCATCTTTGGCCTCACAAATA
>JAFGEC010000221.1 GCA_016931775.1 Candidatus Zhuqueibacterota bacterium
CCCAATGCCGACGGCTTTATCCAGCGTTGGCTTATTCTTGAACCGATCCCAGCCAGCGGGCTTACCGACAGCGCCGTCCAGGCGGCTGTTCAGACGGAGTATTTTCCCAACCAGTTCACCGTTGTTCCTCACGACGGCGACTCAGTAACGGTCGGCGACACGAAGCTTTTGTGGCATGCGGTCGACACGAACGAATATAATGTCAACCTGTATTATTTTGCCTATGACCTGAGCAAACCCACATCAAACGTCCTGTTTTGGGCCGTTACTATCGTCAACTGCCCACAGGAGATGCATGATGGCGTACGTCTGGCGATCGGCTCCAATGCGGCCTCGGTCTGGTGGGTTAACGGTGTAAAAGTGATCGGCATTTACAACGACCGCCAGACGGTCATAGATGACGGTGTCTCAAAGCGCCTCACGCTTAAAAAGGGACCGAATATCATACGCTGTGCCGTCATCAACGGAGGCGGAGCTACCGACTTTTGCGCCCGGTTCCTCGACGCGAATGATGATCCTCTGAAGGGATTCACCGTTAACGTGGCGGCAGTGGTTAAAGAGAACACTGTCGAACGATAGTCTTAACTCGTTTTGCGAAAGGACAACTCATGAAAAAATGCATCATTAACTTTCTTGTCATCCCGGTGTTGCTGGCCGGCAGCACCTCTGTCGTCCCCGCTGCAAAGCCGGTGACACAATCTGATACGACTTTAGCGGTGACTGCGGATTTTTCGAAGCCGCCCTTCACCGTGCCGCTCAAGTGGACGTCAACGGATATATTGGTCAAGCCGGTCTCCGACGAAAACCACGAGATCGTGTCCGTCAAAGATCCTACGGTCGTGCGTTACAATGACAAATGGCATATCTACGCGACCGTTTACTCGACATCCGCCAAAACATGGAGCATGGTGTATCTGAACTTTAATGACTGGTCCGAGGCCTCAAAAGCCAGGTTGAATTTTGTCGACCAAAATCCGGATTTAGGGGGATATCACTGTGCACCGCATTTGTTTTATTTCCGCCCGCACAAAAAATGGTATCTGGTCTTTCAGTCGCAGCAGCCGCAGTATTGCACCACGGATGATATTTCCAAGCCGGAAACCTGGACAAAGCCGCAGGACTTTTTCGAGACCAAGCCGGCCGGTGCCCCGCGGCTATGGATCGACTACTGGGTGATCTGCGACGATAACCATGCCTACTTGTATTTCACCGGCGATAACGGCCGGGTGTATCGCAGCCGGACCCGAATCGAGGATTTTCCCAAGGGCATGAGCGATCCGGAAATTTGCATCGAGGGCAAACGGTTCGATGTTTTCGAAGGCAGTATGACCTACAAAATCAAGGGAACCGGCACCTATCTGACTCTGGTCGAGGCCATCGGCCCGGCACGATATTACCGCGCCTGGATATCCGATCGCCTGGATGGCGTATGGACGCCCATTTCCCATGCCACAACCTGGGAGAATCCCCTTGCCGGGATCAACAATGTGACTTTCGAAGACGGCGTGACGCCCTGGACCCAGGACATCAGTCACGGAGAGTTGATCCGCGAAGGATACGATGAGACCATGACCATCGATCCCAATTACCTCCAGCTATTATACCAGGGCCGTGATCCGGAGAAAAACGGGCGATACGAACTGCTGCCTTATAGACTCGGTCTTCTGACCTTGGATCGTTCCGGCAAGTAGGAGGACGGATATCTGGAGTGCAAATTTTTATTTTCGGTCGTGGGACTGTGTAAAAAGAAAAACCAACGGAAATATTTCCTAAATGTAAATAGTGTCAGTAACCAAATGGTTTATCCTGAAGAGTATAGTGAAAAAGACCATCTATTAACTCTACTCCAAAATAATACATTCTTGCGTTTTCTAAATGAATAGATATGCTATCCTGATAAGTTTTTGATGGTTGAGCTATATTTCGACAAAAAACAAATATGGTATTTTCAGTTCGTGGTAACTCGGTTGTAAAGCGAGCGATTGGACCTGATAGCATCACGGTTTCAGATAACAGAGCACTAAAATATATTTGATCGTTAAAATAAAGTATAACGTGATGATTTTCAACTCCATAAATAAAATCAACCTGAATGGGTACATTTTTACAGTTTGTATTTTCTTCCGAATGAGTAATTTTATCTTTGGTGCAATTAACCAGGAAAGTTATAAAACTAATAATAGTCAAAAGTATTATAATAGATCTATTCATCATTTTATTGTTCCTTTGATTTATACAAGGTAAGTGCATTCATAAAATTTTAAATTGAAGTCCATATCGTAATTCATCAGAAGATGCTGTTTGAATAAGCATCTCATAAATCAATTCGGTTTCTTTTCGCTGGCAATTTACAACTACCTCTGGATTCACATTTTCAAAGTAGAAGGAGATATATTTTAACGCTTTCACACAATAATTAGAATTATTATCAGAATTTTAACGTTATTGTAGTTCATGGTAAAATTTTCTCTTTTTGTTTTTATTTTTTTGCCAAAAGTCGATTCGGAACAGTCGGGAGGCCCTCGACGTGAAATATTGACTTGTATTAATAGCATACACATTTAATTAAATACAATAGTATTTTCCTGGGACGCAATCCAATCCGTTTCAAAAATAGGTATGGTATTCGTCGGGGCCATCGCTCCCTCAATCAAGACAAACCGCCTTTCGCCCAATGCAACAATATCTCGGATACCAAGCCCCGCCCAAAAGCCGTCCGTACTGCCGCTAAAAATAAACAAGCTGGCTTTGTCACATTCCGTCACTACCCGCATGCGGGATTACTTTATGAAAATAGCAATTTTATCAAACTGTCAGTCGATTACAGAGTCATAAGGATGTCCGAACTACTGAAGTCCAAAAGTATGTTCTGAAGAAAGGTGTAACATGGGCAAAAAGTCCGTTGGAGTGTCCCTTATTATTTCTCACAATGAAGGTCTTTTACCCTTTAGAAAATAATAAAAAATTAATTGCATCTGAGCCACCATCGGACAGACGATTCGATCAGACACCCCTTTGGGATTTTACGAGCTGGATGCCTCAGTTCGTCGTCATCAATCTCGGCACCAATGATTTTTCGACGCAACCCCAACTGTACCAGTCTGCTGACCAACTCAGATCGAGGATCAGACTGGCACCCAAATGTACGGGGTCAACAAAAGATCGCTGATGTGATGCTCCCAATAATAAAGGATACGATGAATTGGTAATGCTTTAAGGGATTTTAAGCATTGCTGAAATGGAATAAAATATCATGTGTAATAGAATATTAAATCTAGTTTTATTGAATGATGAATTTGGTATTATAAAATTGGCTCGAAACGAAAGAATTCCCCAGTGGTTTATTAATAATGATATATATACTCTAACCCGTACTGAAAAGGAACTGACACTCGTATGTCCAAGTCGTAGCATTCCCAATAAAGTTAAATTTGACGGCAACTCGAGATGTTTAAAGGTTGAAGGTACTTTTAATTTTGATGAAATAGGTATTATCGCTTCAATTGCACATACTCTTGCTCAAAATAATATAAGCATCTTTGTTTTTTCATCATATGATACGGATTATATTTTAATTAAAAAGAAGGATATCGAGCGGGCGATAAAATCTCTTGAAAATAAAGGCCATTGTATGGTAATGCAAAGCGGTTAAACATCAACTGAAGTGGGCTAAAATGAGAACCATTTTTTCGAGTTTTGATCGTTTAGTGGCATCACTTATTTTTTAAAAATACGGTTGGTGTTTGAACTCACCTTGTTGAACCGTTATCCCTTCCAACGCCTTCCGAATAATCCCCCCACCAACTACCCTCTCCCCCTGATAAAACACCGCCGATTGCCCCGCTGTCACCGCCGGGCGCGGCTCGAAAAATCGGACGGTTACCCCATTACTTGTTATTTTTTCCAATACCGCCGGATATCCCGGATCGTTGTACCGGATCCTGGCTTCAACCTGCGTTCCGGCATTTGGTTCATTCATGGCGATCCAGTTGGTTTGATCGGCAATCAGTCCACTGGATAAAAGGTCGGATTTATCCCCCACATATATCCGGTTGTTTTTTCTGTCGATTTTGGTCACATATACCGGGCGGCCGAGGGCCACACCGAGTCCTTTTCTCTGGCCGATGGTATAAAAAGGTATTCCCTGGTGCTCTCCGACGATTTTGCCGTCTTTGGTTACGATCGGGCCGTTCTGAAAATTTATGCCGTGCGTCCTGAGAAACCGGCGATAGTCGTCGTCCGGAATGAAACAGATCTCCTGGCTTTCCTTTTTTTCTGCGATATGAAGCCCCGCCTGGGCGGCCAGGCGCCTGGTATCCTGTTTTTCCAATTCACCCAGAGGAAAAATCGTTTTACTGAGCTGTTCCTGGGAAAGCCGCCACAGGGCATACGATTGATCCTTCGCCTGGTTTACGGCTTTAAATAAAATGTACCTGCCGGTATTTTTTTCGTGTTCGATTCGTGCATAATGTCCCGTGGAAAAATACTCGGCGCCGAGTTTTATCGCCTCCAGACGCAACTGGCCCCATTTAATTTCCCTGTTGCACATCACACACGGATTGGGTGTACGGCCTTTTTCATATTCACAGATGAAATTTTTTATGACATTTTTTTCGAACAGCGCCCTGTTGTTGATGGTGTAATGGGGTATACCGAGCTGTTTGCACACATCTCGTGCGTCTGAAGCTGTTTTTTCAAGCCCGGGAAAATTTTCCATGTGCAGCATGGTGATGCCGAAAACATCGCATCCTTTTTCTTTGAGGAGGTATGCGGCCACAGAACTGTCGACCCCGCCGCTCATGGCAACTGCTGCTTTGCTATTGTGTTGTTTTGTCAAGACGATTTCGCCTTCAGGTCAAAACTAAACTTTGAGCCTTCCCCCAAACTGCTTTCCACGATAACGGAGCTGTTGTGGGCCTGAATGATATGTTTGACGATTGCCAATCCCAATCCTGTGCCGCCCACGGCTCTCGACCGTTCCTTGTCGACACGGTAAAATCTTTCGAAAATACGGGGGATGTGTTCTTTTTCGATTCCCATGCCGGTATCCGATATGTAAATGGTTACCAGATCATTTTTCCGGATAAACCCCAATTCGACGCTGCCGCCCGGTTTGTTATATTTTATAGCATTTTCTACCAGATTGATAATCACCTGAGATAATTTTTCCTGATCCCCGTATACTTTCATCTGAGAATCGCTGTCGGCGAAAAGTTTAAAGTGCAGGTTGTTTTCCTGTGCCTTTGGCAGCAATTCGGCGGTTAATTTTTGCAGCCATTTAGCGACATCAAAATAGCTGTAATTTAATTTCATTTCGCCGGATTCAATCCGGGAGATGTCGATCAAGTCTTTTAACAGATTGTTCAGCCTCACGGTTTGAAAAAAGGCTTTTGCTAAAAAGTTTTTCAAAGTGATTTTATCTATATTTGGATTTTGCAGCAGGGTCTCCAAGTATCCCTGAACAGTGAATATCGGTGTCCGAAGTTCGTGAGAAACGTTGCCCAGGAATTGAGTCCGTACTTTTTCGAGTTTACGGAATTTGACCAAATCCTGACGCAATTTGGATAGCATGCCGTTTAATAAATCGGCCAGATCACCAACTTCGTCCGATGATGTTCTTTCGAAATAGGCTTCCAAGCTGCCATTTTTAACCGATTCGGCAACCTGGGCCAACCGGCTCAAGGGATAAGTCAATTTTTTGGATATATAGTAGCTGAGAAACGTCATAAAGATCAACGCAATACCACCGCCGGCAAAAATTTTCCAGCGAACCTGGCGCAAGACGTATTGAACTTCCTCAACCGGGAGAGCAAGCCGGGCAAATGCCGTCTGTTTAAAATTTTTTTTAACGCTGAACTGTGGAACGCGCACGGCGACATATTGAAACGGGACATTGACCGTGGCACTGGTACGCTGATGACTGCCGATACCTTGCTGCTGAGCCTGCCGGAATTCCGGCCTGTCCAGATGGTTTTCAACATAGATGAGTGAATCCTGTTTAACCTTTGAGTCAAAAATAACGGTTCCTGCAGAATCGACCAGGGTCAGACGGGCGCCAAGAATTTCTGCATACCGGACGAGTTGGACATAGTCGAGATTGCCGTTTGAATCGAAACCCAAAGAGGTATAATTCAAAAGATATAAAATTTCTTCGAGTTTCGATTCCAGCTGTTCGGTAATTCTCTGCCGGTAATATTTTTGCAGCTCGATCGTTGATATCAGGCTGGCGGCAGCGGTGAGTAAAAGCAAAATAAAAATGGTGAAAAACGCGAACTTTAAACGCAACGACAGTTTCATTTCCTGCTCAATCGGCTTTTAACCGGTACCCAACACCTTTGATGGTTTCGATCATGTTTTCAAATTTTTGACCGAATTTTTCCCGAATTTTTCGGATATGTACGTCTATTGTCCGGTCGACAACAATGACGTCATGGCCCCAAATTGCGTCCAGCAGCGTTTCCCTGGTGATGACCCGCCCCGGTCTTTTGGCGAGAAAATAGAGAATTTCAAATTCTTTTTTGGTCAGAACGACGGAATTTCCGGCCACATTGACTTTAAATTTTTGCGGATCGATGACCAATTCGGAGAGTTGTATCGTATCGTCCGGCTCCGGGTTGATCTTTGTTTTCCGCAAGGCGGTTTTTACTCGTACCAGCAGCTTGCGGATACTGATGGGTTTTACCAGATAATCATCCGCTCCCAGTTCCAGTCCCAGAATCTCATCGATCTCACTGTCCTTGGCCGTTAAAAAAATGACCGGGATATTTTGCGTTTTTTTATTTTGTCCGAGTTCACGGATGACTTCCCAACCATCTTTACCCGGCAGCATGACATCGAGGATAATCAAGTCCGGTTTGGAGGAAACAGCTTTTTCAATCGCCTGGTTCCCATCCATAGCCTTTAAAGTAAAATATCCTTCAGCTTTTAAATTGTAATCCAACAGGTCGATGATATCCTGTTCGTCATCGACGATCAATATTGTTTTTGCCATTATGTGTTCAACTTTTATTTTTTCTATTGTCGAAATTTAATGTGATTTTACCATTTAATCAAGCCTTTTATCTCCTTAACAAAATCTTAATATGTGCTTTATTTTTAAATAACCTTCAGTTGTTATATTTGCATCGCAAAAAAGACAGAAACCGTAAAATCTTTAACAACACTAAAAGGTGATTCCATGACATCCAGTAAATTTGTAAAAGTCGGTTTATACTCTCAAGTTTTTCTTCTACTTTTTGTAACAATTCTTGTTGCTCAACCCAAGGGTACAATTTCAGGAAAAGTCGTTGACGTCGAGACAGGCGAACCGCTGCCGAATGTCAATATTGTGCTTGAAGGAACAATGTGGGGTGCGGCAACTGATTTGGACGGCCAGTATCGAATTAGCTATGTTCCAACAGGAACATATAATATGGTTGCAATGATGATCGGCTATAGTACAAAACATATCGAGAATGTGCAGGTCATCACAAAACAAGTGACCAAAATAGATTTTACGATGGGTTTTGAAATCATTGAAGGGACAGAGGTTGTTGTTACAGCGAAAGCATTGAAAAACACAGAAGCTGTCCTGCTCAAAGACCGGCAAAAAGCTGAAGCTTTGAGTGACGCCATCAGCGCGGAAGTCATTTCCCGTTCCGGTAGTGGCAATGCTGCAGAGGCAATGAAGCAGGTTACCGGTGCTTCTGTCGTGGGCGGGAAATATATATATGTCCGCGGACTTGGCGATCGATATACAAGCACGCAACTCAACGGTGCGGAACTGCCCAGTACAAATCCCTACAAACGGGCGGGTTCAATTGATTTGATTCCCTCCAATCTCGTTGACAACATAGTCACTGCGAAAAGCTTTACACCGGATAAACCCGGTAACTTTTCAGGCGGCACTGTGGATATAAAAACCAAAGATTTTCCCGACAAGTTTAGTTTGAATTTTTCCGCATCGACATCCTATAACGATCAGGTTAATTTTAATAACAACGGTCCAATTTCTTACAGCGGCAGCGGAAGCGACTGGTTGGGTTGGGATGATGGTTTCAGGGATATTCCGGGACCTGTACAGAATGAAGATGTGGTCATTCCTGATATCGGCAAAGCCGGAAGCGATCTGGAAACAGC
>JAFGEC010000222.1 GCA_016931775.1 Candidatus Zhuqueibacterota bacterium
CGGCGCATTCAAGGCCCTCGGCCTGCGGGATTTTGCCAGAGTTGATATCCGGCTGGATCTGGATGGGAATATTTTCCTGTTGGAAGTCAATTCAATGGCAAGTCTCGGTCCGACCGGGTCTTATCCGTTTGCAGCAAACGTTGCCGGATATGACTATAAAAGTCTGGTCAATAAAATGGTCGATGTGGCCGTCGTGCGTTATTTTGCCATTTCCTCCGGGATGACTGAAAAAGCCGGTAAACGCTTGCCGGTTCATGCCAGAATCCGTGGTTATTTGCACGGCCGGCAGGCCAATATTGAAGAATTGTTGAAAAAAATGATCGATATCAATACGTATGTGCGTAATATTGAAGGCGTAAATACCCTCGGCGCCCTTTTAAAGAAGGAACTATCCCAATTGGGTTTTGCCGGTCATACCTATCCTCAAGCCGAAATCGGCAATGTTTTTTATTTTAGCAATACCGAGGATCCGAAAGTACAGGTTCTGTTGTTGGCCAATTTGGACAACAAAACCCGTATTGCACATCAGCAATACTTTCAACAATTGGATAATAAAATTATGGGCAGCGGTGTTTGGGAGCATAAAGGCGGACTCGCCGTTTTGGTCGCCGGCCTGCAGGCTTTACGTTTTATTAAACAGTTACGCAATTTTAAAGTTGGAATTTTACTCAACAGCGATGACTCTTTGCAGGGGCGGTTATCGAAATCGCTCGTTCAGCAGAAAGCATCGAATGCGGATGCGGTTATTGCTTTACACGGCGCATTCCTGGATGGTGGTGTGGTGACCTCCCGTTCCGGTTCCGCATATTATACATTTTCTATGAACCTTATCGATACACTTCGAGCCGAACATGTGCCGCTGGCCGTTAGCGTGCTGAATCAAATATTGATTGATTGGACCCATATCAGTGACGCCGAAAGCGGTGTGGTTGTGGCGCCCGGTAAAATTGAATTGGAATCTAATATTACAGAACCGTACGCCCATGGTGAGGTTAATTTGAGTGTTCGCTTTAACGATCCGAAACATATGAAAAAAATCGACCGGAAAATAAGACAGGTCATACCCAAACACAAATATGCCAATGTTCTTGATTTTCATCTTGAAGGCGGACCACGGCGTCCGCCTATGTTGCGCACGGACAGTGTGATTGAACTTTGGAAAATTTTAGCACGTATTGCGGACAAACTTGATATCCGGCTGCGTGAGGAACATCGCTGGAGCTCGGCGGATATCTGTTTTCTCCCGGATAATAAATTAAAAGTGGATGGATTAGGCCCTTTGGGTGAAAAACCGATGAATAAATCAGAATATATTTTAAGACACAGTGTGTTGGAAAGAGCGACTTTATTGTCCATGGCTATTCTGGAATTATCCGGACAGGAATAATTATGCTTAATTTTTTTCACGAGTATCAGATGATACTGATTGTGGGCGGTATTTTCCTGTTCACGATTGTCACAATGCGAATAGTCCGCACTATTCTGTCCCGCTATGTGGAACGTTCTGCGCAATCGCTCAAGGTTGATCCGACAGCATTTAATTTTATAAAAAACGGAATTAATTTTTTAATTTTGCTGCTGGCTTTGATTCTTATCTTTTATACAATTCCCCAATTGAGAAATATTGGCGTGACACTGTTTGCAAGTGCCGGTATTATTGCCGCAATTATTGGTTTTGCCTCTCAACACGCTTTCGGAAATATTATCAGCGGTACCTTTATCGTCATTTTCAAACCGTTTCGTGTCGGTGATATTATAAAAATCGGCCAGGATCTTATGGGAAGGGTGGAGGATATCACCTTGCGGCATACCGTTATCCGCAATTTTGAAAACAGACGCATTATTATCCCTAATTCCAATATCAGCTCACAAACTATTGTCAACTCCGACATTGTGGATCCTAAAGTGTGCGTGCACCTGGAGGTTACCATCAGTTACGATTCGGAAATCGATAGGGCGATGCAGATCATCAGAGACCTTGCCATGGCCCATTCCATGTGTTTGGATAACCGCACAGACGAACAAAGATCAAAAGGTAAACCGGTCGTTGTGATCCGCGTCATCGAATTGGGTGAATTCGGTGTGCTTTTACGGGCCTGGATATGGGCAAAAGATGTGGATGACGCTTTTATCATGAAATGCGACCTGCTCAAGCAGATCAAGGAAAAGTTTCAGGAAAACGGCGTGGAAATTCCATATCCTCACCGCACTGTTGTGATTAAAAAAGGACGGACCGAAGATGATCCGCGAACAGGTGCTGAAAAAAATTGAATCCGATTTTGTCGCTGACGGCGTAAAATGCTCTGTTGCCGGGAAAGGAATGGTGGCCACCCAGTCGCCTTATGCCAGCGAGGCCGGTGCGGAAATGTTGCGGTCAGGTGGGAACGCCGTTGATGCGGCGGTCGCCGCTGCTTTGGCGCTGGCTGTTGCCGAACCTCAGGCCAGCGGACTTGGGGGACAGACAATGATGCTGCTTTCACATGGAAAGGATGTGATGGCCGTAGACGGCTCCTCCCGGGCACCTTCCCTGGCACATGTGAATGCCATCTATCAATCCGACCGCTCGCTGGGCTACCGGGCCGCAACCGTACCCAGTACGCCGGCGACGCTTTGGTACGTTCAGGACAGATACGGAAAATTGAATTGGCCCCGGGTCTGCGAGCCGGCAATAACGCTCGCGGAAAACGGTTATCCCATTTCGGCGTTGCAACACAAGCTGCAGGACCGGGAAACCGAAAAATTTCTTCGGGTGGAATCCCGATCCGGTGCATTTTATTTCCTGCAGGAGAACAGGGCATACAATGTGGGTGATGTTTTTAAACAAAAGGATCTGGCCGATTTATTAAGACGATTGGCGGAAAAAGGTGTAACCGAGTTTTACCAGGGTAAAATCGCCCGGCAAATTGACGCGGATATGCGGGATAACGGTGGATTGTTGCATTATGACGATTTGGCTCTTATTCCTTTTCCCATCGAACGGGAACCGCTGGTAAAACAGTTCCGCGGCCTGCAGGTTTACACCATGCCCCCGCCCGGTTCCGGCAGGACATTACTGTTTGCTTTGTTAATGCTGGATTTAATACCGCAGAATCTTAAATTCTCCGATCCGTTAAATTCATTGTTGTTGTTTATTCATGTTCTGCGCAAAGCATTGCTGGAGAGATCCGACAGACCGTACGATCCGAATTTTTTTCCCCAAATTGCAGATGAAACCCTAATGCTTGATCCTTTGTATGCCCGGGAGTGCCTGGAGGAAATTTTAAATGATGTGGACAAAGCCCTGATACCGATTATACCAACCGAAGATGAATTGACCGGTGAGACGACACATTTGTCCGTGATGGATAATAATGGCCTGGCGGTCAGTCTCACCCAGTCTATCGAACGTGTATACGGCAGCAAGGCTGCTGCGGCCGGGCTGGGATTTTTGTACAATAATTATCTGTACGATTTTGACTATAATTTGCCGGAACATCCCTTTTATCTCCGTCCCAATCAGGTTCCCTGGGCGACAGTCGCACCCACTTTGGTTTTTTCCGGTAACCGGGTTTGGATGGCCCTGGGAAGCCCCGGAAGTGAACGCATTATATCTACCCTGGCACTTTTTCTACTGAATGTATTGGATGACAAAATGTCCATCGATGCGGCCATGCGCGCACCACGCATATTTTGTTCGCTCGGCGGACGCGTCAGCCTCGAAGCCGGGCGGTTTCCGCAAAGTCTGCTGCCCTATCTGGAATACAAAGGATTTCGTATCGACCGCCGGGAAGATTATTCGTTTTATCTGGGATGCGTCCAGGCTGTGCTGAAAAAACTCGACGGCAGCGGATTTCAGGGTGTGGCGGATGTCAGGCGGGACGGAACGGCGGTGGGTGTTTAGAGTTTATCGAGAAATTGAATAAAGATGTCCAGATTTTTTCGAGTTGCTGGGATTATTTTTTTGAATTTTACCCTGTAGATAATCCAGCTTGTCCCAGTCATATTCAAACTGGAAATAATAACGTTTGAAATGGCGGAACTTGAGCAATTCCTGCAACAGATTGCAAAGATCGTCCGTTATCACCGCCCTGCGAATGCCGCCTATTTCCAATGTCATTTTAAATAACAAATCCTTATGCCGACGGTCTTGTTGGAGTGTCATTATTCTGTGATCAACGCTCATATACGACTCTGCTTTTCTCACGTATCAATTCTGAAAATTCCGGTTCGATCCTTTCCAATTGTACGACATCTACTGAAAAGTCTGTAAGAGCCGTCGCATCTCCGTAAAGATTAATAAAAGTTTCGGCATCCGTAATGCTCCCGATAGCGATGTCGATATCTGATATCTCTGAAAAATAATCGCCATGAAAATATCCCCATTGATATATCCGTTCGGGGTGATATTTTTTGATGATCATGGCAACTATTTTATCAAAATCACCCTGTGCACGCTTTTGCCGTTTCGCCAGCTCGGCGATCCGGCGGTTGTTTTTATCCTGTAAAAATTGCCGTACTTTTTTATAATCGAATGGGGATATTTTTCTCTTGGTTTTTTGTTATTTGAATATTATAATCATTAAATTGAATGTCAATTAAAAGTTAATGGGATGTTCTGATTTAAGGGTAGGGTATTTACCGGACATGCGAATGGTATTTGCGTTATAACACTGTTTATACTTTATTAAGGAAGAGTTCACGTGGCACCATCTTTCTGGTTTTCGTCTTTTGTTATTGTTATCACGATAATTGGCGTTTCGCTGGGACGGTACCCGTTTCTTCGAATGAATCGTGCGACAATTGCATTTGTGGGTGTGGTCGTTTTGATCCTTTGTAAATCCATATCGATTGAACAAGCCTATGATGCCGTTGACCTGAATACCATTGTTTTACTTTTTTCAGTCATGATTATCAATGTCAATTTTCGATTATCCGGATTTTTTAATTTGATTTCCATATATATCCTAAAATGGGCAAAAACCCCCCGGCAATTATTAGCGCTTTTGATTTTTTTCTCAGGATTTCTATCCGCGTTATTTTTGAATGATACGATCGTTTTGGTATTTACACCACTTGTCCTGGACATAACGATTGTTTTAAAAAGAAATCCGTTGCCGTATTTAATCGCTTTAGCGACTTCAGCGAATATCGGTTCGGTAAGTACGATCATTGGAAATCCACAGAATATTCTTATTGGAAATTTTTCAGAGATATCGTTTGTCAAGTTCACCGTTTTTCTCCTTCCTGTGGCGGTGATCGGTTTGATTTTTATCTGGTTCATCATTGTTTTTCTATATAGGAAGGAATTTTTACCGGTCAAATTTGAACCTATTACAATGCCGAAATTCCGAATTTATCATCCTTTGTTGAAAAAAGCGGTCGTTTCCACATTGTCAATGCTTTTTGCGATTATTCTTGGAGTTCCGGTAGCCGTTGCGGCAATGGGTGCCGCTTCGATATTATTGATAACACGTCGTTTAAAAGCCGAGCGGGTTTTTAGTGAAATCGACTGGTCATTATTGGTATTTTTTGCGGGATTGTTTGGCGTGACGAAAGCTGTGGATGTCATCGGATTAAGTGACCGGCTGATCACTCTTTTCCAGTTTGAAAGCGGAAATGATCTCGTGAGTTTAACAATATTATCGACGGTGACCAGCAATATAATATCCAATGTACCGGCCGTATTGTTGTTAAAAAATATCATACAATCATTTACCAATATAAAAATTGCATGGCTGACGATGGCAATGGCGACGACTTTTGCCGGTAATTTGACGCTTATCGGTTCGGTTGCAAATTTGATCGTGGCCGAAACGGCAAAAAAACGCGGAGTGATTCTCACTTTTGCAGAATATTTAAAATCCGGATTTTTAATTACATTGATCACATTATTATTAGGTACGTTCTGGTTCAGTTTGTTTATATAACCAAAGACATATTATACTGCGAACGCCAGCGCGTCGCATTTTGGTCGCTTTGATATTTGTGTTATCCGTTTTTTTTCTTAAAATGATTTGATATACACTTGTTGCACACCGCTGATACAAATAAGAGTGGATAAATACCGTGAGAAATGCATGTCACGTAAATCAAAGTACTGTTGGAAAGGAAAAACTATGCGCCTCCACAAACTCGCCATCATTATTTTAGCACTTTACAGTGCCGGCTGCCAACGCCCGACCCAACCGCTCCGGGTACATCCTGAAAATCCCCGTTATTTTCTTTACCAAAACCGGCCTGCCATACTTGTGGGATCTACGGAACATTACGGTGCGGTGCTGAATCTGGATTTTGATTTTTTCCCCTATTTTGAAGAATTACAGAAATATGGCCTTAACCTCACCCGAACTTTCACCGGTGTGTATTGCGAGCATCCGGAAGCCTTTAATATCACGATGAACACTTTGGCTCCCGATTCGGGCAAATTGATCTGTCCCTGGGCGCGAAGTGACGTACCCGGCTATTACAACGGCGGCAATAAATTTGATTTGACCCGCTGGGATGAGGCTTATTTTACCCGGCTCAGGGATTTTATTACGCAGGCGGGAAGACGGGGCGTTATTGTGGAACTGGTGCTGTTCTGTACCTATTATGGAGACGAACAATGGAATCTCTCTCCATTGAACAGTATAAACAACATCAATCACATCGGCTCTGAAGGGCGCGATGCGGTTTTGACGCTACAGGATAGTGCTTTGACCAAAGTTCAGGAAGAAATGGTACGCAAGATCGTCACAGAGTTGAACGGTTTTGACAATCTTTATTATGAGATCTGCAATGAACCCTACTTTGAATCCGTTACGGATGAATGGCAGCGGCATATTGCACAGGTTATAAAGGAAACGGAGCGCGAATTGCCCAAAAAGCATCTCATCGCTCGCAATATTGCCAATAATGCGGCGCGAATCGAGGATCCCGATCCCAATGTGGATATTTTCAATTTTCATTATGCGGCTTCAGCAGCAGTGGATTGGAATTATTTTTTGAACAAACCGATTGGGGACGATGAAACGGGGTTTGCCGGTACGCACGACGAACCGTACAGGTTAGAAGGGTGGAATTTTTTCCTGTCCGGAGGGGCACTGTACGATCATCTGGATTACTCCTTTACCGTTCAGCACGAAAACGGCACTTACAAATTTCCGGATTCTCAACCGGGCGGCGGAGGCTCCGCACTGCGCGAGCAGTTCAAAAATATGAAAACGTTTGTGGAAGGACTTGATTTTATTCACATGAAACCGGCTCAATCCGTTTTAAAAGGCGGCGTTCCCGAAAATTTGGCCGGACGCTTAATGGCCGACAGCGGGCGGGTGTATGCCGGATATTTCTATCGAAAGTCAGATCAGGTGCAGAATATTTCTCTGCGCTGGACGGGACGGATCACCGCACCTGAATCCGGTGAATATATATTTTATCCATTCACCGATGATGGTGTGCGGTTGTGGATCGATGGGAAATTGCTGGTGGATGACTGGACCAGCCATGCACCGAAGGAGAACAGCGGGCGGGTTTTTATGACGGCCGGGAAAACCGTCGATTTCAGAATGGACTATTTTCAGGGCGCCGGTGGCGCAGTGGCGGATCTGTTTTGGCAGGGCCCCGGTCTGGAAAAGGGGGAAATTGCTCAACAGTATTTTCCCCAAAAAGAAGGCGGGGGTGGACTGCTGCTGGAATGGTTTGATGACACGGAACTGCAAAATTTTAAGGCCAAAACAGTGGTGAAAAATATTTCTTTTAACGGTTCGCTGGATTTGTTTTTTTTGTCATCCAAAGCAACGGAAAAACTGTCACCGGTGCTGGATGTGCCGGCAGGCCGATACCGTGTGGAATGGGTAAATCCTTTGACGGGTACGATTGAAAAAATGAAAAGTATACGGCATGATGGGGGAGACCTGAAACTCGACGCGCCTGAATTTGATGTGGATGTGGCGTTACGGGTAAAGAGTGAGAAATGACATTTTGATGTTCGTTTCGCCCTAGCCGAGGTCTGATTCTGACCGAATGGTGATATGGAAAATATTTACTTTTTGAAAAATGACGCATTTGTCTCGTTAAGGGCAATACCAATATCCGGAGTTTGATTTTTTACCGTTTTTTATATTCGCTCCTATCCCACCGTAAAAAAAATTTTTACTCTAATTTGTAACGTTTTGTACTTTTCATGTCATATCTAAATATAGAGCTACCTTTTCTATAAAATCAACTTGACTTTTTCAGCAGGAAAAACTATTTTAAATCAAGGAATACAGGAATGCCAATTATAACAATCGAAAAACCGCTCGAGGAAAAGCTGGGAGATGAAGCGGTTCAGAGTCTCGTGCGATTATTAAATTCAAGTTATGAAGAGCAAAAAATTCAAATGCTGGAAATTGTTGAAGAGAAATTTGAACAACGGCTGTCCGCCGAGGTCGATCGAGGCGAAAAGTATTTTGATAAACGGCTGACCGAAAAAATTGCCTCTGTGAATACCCGGATCGATCAGGTTGAAAAACATTTTGATAAGCGGCTGACCGAAGAAATTGCCTCTGTGAATACCC
>JAFGEC010000223.1 GCA_016931775.1 Candidatus Zhuqueibacterota bacterium
ATCGCCCCAAGCTGGCCGTTTCCGAAATCAATGGGACGGACTCTATGGCCGTCCGCTTCTGTTAAGAATTTACTGAAATACGAATTTGTCGTTCCAAAATCTATACCGAGAACGTGATTGGCGTTTTTTTCCATATAATTTTTCATCAATAATGAACTTTATACACATTAATAATTCAAAAGATATTTAGCAATACTTTTTTTGGAGGGAAAAAGATGCGGTTTATCTGCATCCGGTCCGGTCAATAAAAAAAACAGGCAAAGGATTTCTCCTCCGCCTGTCAGGAGAGCGCAAAAAAAATCATGGATTCATATCGGGCCAGGAAAAAGGAGAGCGAAGTAAAAGATTATCGGTCGCCAACGACTGGTCACGTCCTTCGACCATGCCGCCAAGATCGTAGTCGGAGGCATAATATCCGTTATTACCGAAATTTTCATACCAGATATCCAAATCTGCACTCTCCACCTGGTTGGCGCCATCACCATCGCCAGCTGCTATAACCCATTTATTATTAATAGGCGTAATCCGGCAGCCGCGCTGGTTATCATTATGAATACGAAAATACTTTGTTTTGTCATCTGAAAAATCATAATACTGTTTAACCGGCTCACCGAAATTATATCGATTCAACTGAAAAGTATTCACAGCAACAGAAGTCATGACTTGCAAGTGATTTCGATGATTGATGAGAATAAAGTACAATCCGTCGGCAAGTCCGGGAATTACCACACCTTCGGATCCATCCAAATCGATAAGGGCACCATCATGGCGCAAGAAACAGCTGATGCCGTCACAACCATTGGATAAAATAATACAGGGTGAATACGGCTCGTTGGCCGGGCGGAACTGAATATAAACCCAATCCACGATATGGTCGGGGAGTTCATCGGGAGAATCGACACCGCATTCTCTATACAAGCTGTCAGTATACGGTGATATCAGTGGAATGAGACACTCACTGTTGAGTGACGGATAGCGAAGTTTGGTGGCCATATACTCAGATGACGGATGAGTTAAATCGCTGATAGCAAACCGATATGGACCTTCCAGGTACATCCGTACAAATATTCTTGTTTCCTCGGAGACGATAACAGACTGGGATGCCTGGTCATTTCCAGGCACAGGATCGTACTCATTACCCGTGGTGATACGACAAAAGTTGATAAAACATCCGGTCTGGGTCGCTTTCGCTGTTATGACAAAATTTTTCCGGCTGTTACCATCAAGATGGCTAACGGACCATTCTCCGGTTTCCGGTGAATATTCACCATCATCATCGCTGGAAACAAAAGTTAATTCCTGTGGTAATAGATCAGTAACAATGATATTTTCTACGTGGTTTGTACTATTGTTAATGACAGACAACTGAAAATTTACTTCATCGTTTAATCCAACAGTTGTTTTGTCTACAGAACATTCGACGCCCAAATCCGCCTGTCCGTATAGCGGGATGCTGAGAGGCGCAGCGAGTTCTTTGTGTTGTATTTCATCCGGATACCCAGACGGCCCTAAAGTACTGATAAAAAAATCGGGAGTATAGTCATAATAATTAATAACGCCGTTCTGCTCCGGATCCAGAATAAATGTCACATCAAACCGATAGACTGGATGCCAGTTTTCGGTATCCGGTCCACCTAAATATGTTGGTCGCCCATTCATTTTTATGATCGAATTAAATTCCAGAACTCCCGCGGTTTTGGTCCAGTTCCAGGTTGTCTGGTAATCATTCACCGGAAAAGCCGAAAAATTTTGCTCAACTGATAGAACCATACTCCGAAATTTACTATCCAGTTGAACGGCGTTTTGGAGCTGGCAGATCGTGTGAGACGAACCGTCGATACTGCGCACATCGACCCATAACTCTGCACGGCCGGATTGTCCATCAAGTGTCATTTGGCCTTTTCTGATCCGCATATCCATCACCCGTTCGGTTACGGTAATATCCGGTTGAACGTCAAAGCTGACACCGAGGGGAGCACCAAGTTCATAACGGTGAATAACATCAGAAGTTGGAGGTGGTCCCGGATTTGCGACGCGAATATTGAGGTGAGGTGTTCCGTCGTACCAGTCAATAAAACCCTGCTGGCCGGGATCCAAATTAAAAATAATATTAAAACAAATCGCGGCGTGCCAGTTTGTAGAATCAGGGCCTCCTAAAACAACAAACGGCCGGAACTCACGATGAAAAACCTGAAACTCGAGAACACCGGCAGCTTGTGTGTAACGCCAAAATGTTCCGTAATTTGGTTCCTCAAAAACCGATTCGCTATGCTCAACAGATACAATATGGTCCTGCAAGGATGGATCAAAAACGACGGCATCTTGCAACTGATATATATATTGATTCGATCCATCACTGGTTCGCATTTCAAACCAGAGTTTAAAAGATCCTGTCGATCCGTCGGATGTAGCTAAGCCCTTGCGCATACGAATGTCCATCACTTTGGGGTAAAATGCCAAATCGATTTCCACAGGGCCGCCGATTTCCCGGTTATGAATTAATTCGGTTCTATTCGTCGCAGGGTTAAAAGCTCTGACATTAAAATGAGGTGTATCCTCGAACCAATCGATTGTTCCTGAATTTCCCAGTTCTCTTGTACAAACAAAGGAAAACCGTACAACGGTCTGCCACTCTTCAGATTCCGATGATCCAAAATAATTGCCGGGCCGCATATCGATATACGACATTTGGAAATCCAACACACCGTCTGAATTGTTATAGTTCCAGATTTTCACATAATTCTGGCTTGGAACGGCCCAATAGCTGGTATCACAACTTGTGATCAGACTGCGAAAATGGGGATCCAGTTCGATTGAATTTTGCATCTGGGTAACAATATAGGAAGAACCGTCAGTGGTTCGGACTTGAAATACAACATCAAAATATCCATAACTTCCATTATTTGAAATATTTTCAACACGATAACGCATATCCATCAGGGGATTGTCACCGATAATTTGTCCATAAACACAGGGACTCGTATAAATCATGGTGGCGACAATAATGCAGAAAACATTGTGCAAATAACTTTGGCACCAACGCTGCTGCATCCGGTGTAGTTTCTTATAATTTAAACTCTTTTTCATTTTTTCTTTCCCTCTTTTTAAATCACTCATTTTTTTCTCAAAATACTTCCGTCTATCGCATCAACTGCATTTTCTTCATTTTGGTAAAATCGTTGACCTGTATCCGATAGATATACATGCCGCTGGATAACGGTCTGCCCAATTCGTCCCTTCCATCCCATTCAACTGCATGACGACCAGGTTGCATTGGTTGGTTGATTAAAGTGCGAACATGTTGACCGTTTAAATTATAAACTTTTAATTTCACCTGTCCCCCCTCCTTTAAAACAAAGGGGATTCGTGTTTCGGGATTAAAAGGATTGGGAAAATTATGCCCCAGTCTATACTCTGAAGGCGGAACAATATCAACATCAAAAAAATTTGAAAACAGCATATTGCCGTCACGGCCGAGCAATCCCAACCGGTAAAAATAGGTCTTTTCGATCTCCAGCTCGGAAGATTTGTCTGAATACATCTGATTTTGTTTACAAGTAATGAGCGGAGAAACCTGTAAAAAAGGCCCGGTCCGTTCTGCAGCTCGAAAGACATATACACCCTGAAAGGCATCCAAATCAGGTAAAATCCATGCCAGCTGCACGGTTCCGTTTTCCACACCGGCGTGTACAAATTCCACATTTATTTCACCTGGACTGGATACCGTTATTTCACTGCTTAAATGTTCCAAGTGATGAATTGTTTCTGTGCCGGGTAATGTTGTTCTTTTGGCACGAACGTTAAACCGGGGGGTGTTTTCGTAAAACTTTACTTTACCGGAAAAATCCGATTCATTGGCGAACACAATTTCAACACGCGCGAGCTTTGTCCACATACCGGATGGACTACCGATGGATTGTAAAGGTTGTCCGTCAAGATGAAGCACATGAAACTCAAGGACACCTTGTTGTGATGTGTAACAGCTTGAAATCCTATAGTTTTCACTGGAGAAATACCAGTCGCTCACATTTACAGCCGTCACTACAGATCGCAATTGCTTGTCGATCGCCAGTGCATCCTGTATATTGAGTATCTGCCTGCTGGAACCATCAATTGTTTTAACCTCGATCCATAAAATGAGACTGGCAGAACTTTCAGCAAGAGTCATTTGCTCTTTGCTCAAACGGATGTCAAGCACCGGATTATCGGCGTTTTGATGAGCGTATAGGAAGGGAATCAACAAAAAAATCGTCGACAATGTACATAAAATATTGTGTCTCATAATTATCTCCTCATCCGCTATTTGAATTAATATTTTCAAGGTTTCCTTTACCGTTCTGTTGCAAAGAATGCAATCCGCATGCCAAAAAGTTTAGAGCAATAAAAACAGCTACTTAAGCTCAAATTTATAAAAATTCAAAGGTTTTTCCGACATCCGGACTGGACGGATTGTAAAATCCAATTGACAACTCTTAGCTTTGTAATGTTCGACGGAGTGAGCCAGCTAAAAAAACTGATTCACGCGTACAATTAAAAAAGCAAAAGAAAGCGCACTTTGAATTTCCAAATTTCGATTATAATCGTAAAGTGGAAGGATTTATTCATCCAGGTAATCGGTACGAATATGATGTTTGACAACGAGGCGGTGAAAATTTTGGCGTGACATTTGACAGGCGTGAGCGGCAGCGGTGATGTTGCCGTGATATTTTTCGAGTTGTTGAGATACAAATTTTTTTTCAAATAGTCCGAGAATATAATCCCGTGATTCACTAAAATTTGCATTTTTTATAGGCAAATTTTCAGTACAGGTTATACGGTTTTGCAGACCGGACAGAGCGCACGGAAGAATCAACTCACCTTTTGCGTGCATGACGGCGCGTTTAATTATGTTTTCCAGTTCCCTCACATTTCCAGGATAATGATAGCCTTTTAATATTGCCATCGTCTCCTGAGTAAAACCCCTTATGTTTTTACTGCATTGACGTGAAAATCGTCCTAAAAAAAATGCAGCGAGCAGGGGTATATCGCATTTTCTTTCACGTAAAGGCGGTAATTTGATATTTACAACATCGAGCCGATAATACAAATCTTCCCGGAAAGTTCCCTCTTTGACTTTTCGTTCCAGGTCCTGATTTGATGCTGCAATAAAGCGGGCATTTACTTTAACGATTTCATGGCCACCAAGCCTTGTAAATTCGCGTTCCTGCAAAACCCGCAACAGTTTTAATTGAAGTTCGTAGGATAAATCGCCGATTTCATCAAGAAAAATGGTCCCATTGGCAGCGATCTCGAATTTACCTTTTTTACGTTCGGTTGCACCCGAAAAGGTCCCCTTTTCATGCCCGAAAAGCTCGGATTCCAACAGAGTTTCCGGCAAAGCCGTGCAATTAATCGCCATAAACGGATCATCGGGAAATTTACCATTACAATGGATAGCACGGGCAACAAGCTCTTTGCCCGTACCGCTTTCCCCATACAAATATACCGGCGTTTCGGCCGGCGTCGTGGCAGCGGATCCGATCATTTTAAAAATATTTAGCATTGCAGGACTGTTCCCGATCATGGTATCGCCATCCTCAAGACCGCCTGTGTCGCTATTTACATCCAAAGCCGGAATATGATAAGCGGAAAGTACTTTTTCAATCGTTTTTCGAATTTTTGAAACAGACAGAGGTTTTATCAAATATTCAAAAGCTCCCAATTTCATAGCCGCTACCGCTGTGTTCATCGAACTGTATCCGGTCATCATGACGACCGGCGGTGAACACTTTTTTGATTTTAATCTCTTTAATGTTTCCAGACCGTTCATTCCGGGCATAGTAATATCCATAAAAACCAGATGGGGATTTTCGCGGTCAATTTTGTTCAGCGCATCCACTCCATCCCTTGCGGCAAAGCTTTTAAAACCATCCTTTCTCAGCACCGCATGCAGTGTATTGATTATATGATCATCATCGTCTACAACCAAAATTCGCGTTTCTTTCATCTCGCCTCCCCGCAGTATTGTAGAGGTAAAAAGATATCAAAAGTGGAACCCTCTCCATATACGCTATTGACTTTGATAATACCCCCATGGGCATTTACTGTTTGTTGAACAATCGACAATCCAAGCCCGGTTCCTTTTGGCTTTTGAGTAAAAAACGGTTCAAAGATCCGCTCAAGACTGACAGTATCGATCCCCGGTCCGGAATCGATGATTTGTATGAGGACACAGGGTGTATTGTTATTAATTTTCACTTTGGACGGAAAATCATTTCCTTCCTGGGCCAAACGAAAATTCAAACGGCTTGAAGAATAATCTTCCACACGATGCCGCATTTTGGTCAGACATGTTTTAACCGTTATCTGCTTCTTGGTACAATTTCCGGAAGATACAGCATGGATCGCATTGAGGAGCAGATTTGTCAGGGCCTCTTCAATAAACATTTTGTCCAGTTGCATTACGGGAATTTCATCATCCAGCACTTTTACAAGTTCGATATCATTTCTAAGAAAATGTATCTGGCACATGGATAAAGCAGTTTCAGTTATTTCATTGATATTCGCAGAATTAAAATTATAGGGACCCGGCCGGGAGAAATGAAGCAACCGTGCAATTATGTGCTCCATATGTTCAACGCCCTGCATGGCAATTCCCAAAGAGTTGCGTTCGCTTTCACAGAGTTGATTTTCCAGTAAAAGCTCGAGTATCATTTTTACCGACGATAAGGCATTGCGAAACTCGTGCGAAATTTTTGATGTCATTTCACCAATGGCGCTCATTTTATCCGCTGCCTGATGTGCTTTTTCCCGCTGTAATATACCGAGATAATCTTGGTCTTCATTGCCATATTCCCACTTTGCTTGACTGATCTCCGGCGGGGGAAGGAGATGATTTTCCAAAATCACGATATGATACTTTTTATCCAGCACCAATAACGTCCTCAATAATATAATGTTCTTAATTTTATCGTTGGACGAGTCGGATTGAACAGAAAAAAGGAGAGAATCAACGTCATCTAGCCCGTATATGTATTTAGAACATACCGGGCCATTGCTCTGGGTTAACGTTGGTATTTAAAAAATCTTCTTTGCCTTCACTAAATGGGTTTTTTGAGTTTCAACAAGTGATCCTCAACGTTCGTCCTCACCACAGGGAGCTCTGGACCAACCGTGTGAAGACGATAAAAAAAAAAGACCTGGGTTTTAGTCTTTTGCAGGAAAAACCTGCGATTGAGTTACATATAATAGTGACGTCCCAATATAAAAATCTCTCTATTGAATTTAACTTATTCTATTCATCTTTAATTAAAAAAACAGATAAAACAATTAAAAACAAATACAAAGAATAGATTGACTTAAACGTTTACTTGAAAAAATCGTGACCGGTTCAAACCGTTTACTTTCTGCGCTTCTTCCGCACAAGCCCCATTTTTATAACTTTACCTTCCCGTATCACCGGTTTCTCTTCAACAAACACTCGATCACCAGCTTCAATAACCCCAAAAGTTCGGTAAAATTTTACCAACTCGCTATTCCATACCAGTTCTTCAGCAACCGTATCTTTTCCCGATAAAAATGCAGGTTCTCCCGCCAATCCTTCAATGCCCAGGTTATGAGCGCGGGTAATCATTTCGGCGACCACATCGGGCAGACTTTCAGGGGAGGCAAAATATAATTTGTGCAAATAATCGGCGTAAAGGACGGCCAGGGAACGGTCATCAGTCGTTAGATTTTGTGCTGATTGCCTTTCCATTAATAATCGAAACAATAAAAAAACATTATTCAGCCACAAACGAATAACAGAATCGAGCAGGTTTAAATATTCCTGACGGTTATAGGATTTTGATTTGGACATAAAAAGACGGGATATAAATCCGAGACTTTTAAACCGAAATGATGCCAAAACCAGGGATAACAGTCCTCCCGATCCCACAGATCCGCCGATCAGAAGGCCGATTTGAGGCGCTTGGATACTTAAATTAAGTAAAACCGCCCCTAAAAGCGCTCCGAGTGCGGATCCCGCTGCTGTGGTAGCGACAATTCGTTTAGAATTTGGAATATCGTGAAAAACCGGCAACGGTAAAACCAAAGGGTTGGTATTAATCCAGTCAAGGAAATCCGCCATAACGGTATCGAACGTTTCCGGCGACCCAATCTGGAAATTTTCCAGGAAAAAAGACTTGTGTTTTCTCAGTTCATGACGTACTTTATTTTCAATATCCAAAGCAATATTTTTTAAATCAGCTTCCTCCACTAGCTGGTTGCTAAAAATCCGAAAAGAACAAATTTCTCGCAGACTTTCTACAAGACTTTTTTGGAAACTGACAAGTGTAAAATTCGGTTTATCTTTTTTGGGGCCAGACATATCAAACCGCCGGAGTTACTTGATCACTTTTTTTAGTTTTTTCCACAAACCGCTGCCAATCATTTTATCAGTTGAATCAATAATACGCTGTAAAAGCTCCAGCAGATCGGTTTCACCTGCCCAGTATTTATGAACAATTTCAGGATTTGTTTTGTTTATCAAGCCGTTCAACACATAGGCGGCAACAGCAATATCATCTAAATAACCAATAGGTCCAAGAAACAATTCAGGCATCAAATCAACGGGGGAAATAAAATAGGCGATTGCAGCAACCAGTTTAATCTTTTCTTCCGAAGGTACGTTCTCATCCTGGCTGAGTTTCCATAAGAGATAAAAAAGATCGGGCGCGGCAAGAATATATTCGGTCCATTTATGTTCTTTGGATTCGTCCGTTGTCAGCCAATTTTTTATCTTGCGCCGCAGTTTATGGTAAAAATCATCTTCTTTTCCGGCCATAACTTATCCATTCAATATTTTCTTAGCGATATTTATTTGTTTTGATAAAGACACCGGTCCGGTGCCCCCGTACAAGTTCCGCTTATCCAGCGCTGCCAGGGGAGTGAAAAGTGACAGAACGTCCTTTTGAAAAAGCGGTGAGAATTCCTGCATTTTTTCGATGGACAGATCCTTTAAAGGGATATTCTGTTTTTCACAATACTGAACCATGCGGCCGACAATTTGGTGGGCTTTTCGGAACGGGATATTTTTTTTCACCAGATAATCGGCCAGATCTGTCGAATAAAGCGCCGGATCCAATGAATCGAGTAATTTTTTTGCATCGACCTTACAAGTGGATATCACACCATTGATGATCCGTACGGATAAAATGGTCTGTTCCAGACTGTCGAACAAAGGCTCTTTATCTTCCTGCAGATCACGAACGTAAGCCGTAGGAATACCTTTCATCAACGTCATTAACGTCACCAGATGTCCGACGATCCGGGCGGTTTTCCCGCGCACCAGTTCCAGGGAATCGGGATTTTTTTTCTGAGGCATCATACTGCTACCCGTGGCAAATTTCTGATGAATTTTAATATACAAACAGGATTCCGATGACCAGATAATCCAATCCTCGGCAAGCCGGGAGAGGTGAAGCATAATCTGAGCGCACACATAAATAACCTGGGTGATATTATCCCTGTCCGAAGTGGCGTCAATACTGTTCTCGGTGGGTTCTTCAAAATTCAATCTTTTGGCAAGGGCAAACCGATCGACGGGAAATGCCGAGCCGGCCAGTGCGCCTGATCCCAAAGGCATTTTATCATTATCCATCAGAGCATGCAATAATCTCTCATAATCACGCTGCAACTGGAAAAAAAATGATAAAAGATAATGCCCGAGGGAGACGGGTTGAGCCTGGCGCAAATGCGTCTGTCCGGCCATAACCGTTTGTCCGTGTTTTTCGGCCAAAGAAATGATAGAATGCTGTAAATCCCGGAGAGCAATAGAAAGCTCGGCCAGATTTTCGCGAATCCAGATCCGTACGTCCGTTGCCACCTGATCGTTCCTGCTGCGGCCGGTATGAATGCGCGCACCCACATCGCCAAGACGCTCCGTTAGCCAGCGCTCGTTGGCGGAATGAATGTCCTCATCAGCCGGAGAAAAAATCAGCTTACCGTTTTCAAAATCCTTTCGAATTTGATCCAATTCCTCGACGACGCGATCGGCCTCTTCACTGCTGTAAACACCGATCTCCGCCAGTGCCTGTGCCCATGCCATATTCACGGCAATGTCTGCATGAAACAATTTTTGATCGAAAGAAATCGATCGGCCGAATTGTTCCATTAATTCATCAGTACTGATTTCGAACCTGCCACCCCAAATTTTTTGCTTGTCGGCCATATGCTCCGTTAATCCCTCTTAAAACTACTGTAATCCGGTTCATCATAATGTGGTTTTTTACCCCAATCCATTTGTATAAGTGATCGCACCTTGAGCGGCAGACCGTACAAGTTGATAAAACCCTTGGCGTCTTTTTGATCGTAAACATCTTCCTCTCCGAAAGTCGCCAATTCTTCGCGATATAGCGAGTAAGGAGATTTTCTGCCCATAACGATACAATTACCTTTGTACAGCTTGAAACGCACGATACCGGTTACGTATTGCTGGGTATTTTCAACAAAGGCGTCGAGGGCCTCCCGCAACGGCGTAAACCAGGCACCGTTGTATACCAATTCAGCGTATTTTGGTGAGAGCATCCGCTTAAAATGCATGGTTTCACGGTCGAGAACCAGACATTCCAGTTCGTGATGGGCCATGTAAAGGATCGTTCCTGCCGGTGTTTCATATACGCCACGGGATTTCATTCCCACCAGGCGGTTTTCCACCAAATCCGCCCGGCCGATGGCATTTTCTCCTCCGACTTTGTTCAAAAATTCCACAAGTGTAACCGAATCCAGTCTTTGGTTGTCGACGGAAATGGGTATACCTTTTTCAAAGCCGACATCTATAATCGTGGATTTATCCGGTGCATCCTCAGGATCGACACTCAATACGAACATGTCTTTTTGAGGAGCATTCCACGGATTTTCAAGATCACCACCTTCATGACTGATGTGCCAGATATTGCGGTCGTTACTGTATATTTTATCCTTGGTCGCCTTAATCGGGATTCTTTTTTGTTTGGCGTATTGAATGGCATCTTCACGAGACCTGATGGTCCATTCGCGCCAGGGGGCAATAACCACCAGTTTGGGATTAAAAGCCTTGTAGGTTAATTCAAAACGCACCTGATCGTTACCTTTTCCTGTACAACCGTGGGCAACGGCATCGGCTCCCTCAGCTTCGGCGATCTCGACCTGCCTTTTGGCGATCAAGGGACGTGCGAAAGAAGTACCGAGTAAGTATTTCCCTTCATAAACAGCACCGGCCTTGAGGGTAGGCCAGATATATTCCTCCACAAAGGTTTTGCGCAAATCCTCGATATAACATTTACTGGCGCCGGTTGCTATCGCTTTCTGCTCCAACCCATCCAGTTCTTCTTTCTGGCCCAGATCGGCCGCGTAGGCAACAACTTCACAATCGTAATTTTCTTTCAGCCAGGGGATAATGATCGAGGTATCCAGGCCGCCGGAATAAGCCAATACGACTTTATTTACTTTTAGATTCATTTCTTTCACTCCAGTTGGTCTATTTAAATATCATGTGCCTTTTGTAAAAAATCCGCCAGTATATCGATTGTCTTTTCGTCGTTTTTTATCACACGAATAACACGGGCAAGCCGGTTGACAATCGCTTCAGTCGCCCTTTTTCCGGTGGCAGCACTCGCCGCCCGGGCATTGCCGGCGTAATGGGTCGGGTAATCGGCGTAAAAACCGACAGGCACCTTGATTTCTGCCTGAGTTAAAAACGCGAGACGGTTTTTAGAGTTCCCAACGTGTTCTTCCGGCACACGATCCATAAAAACCAGATCCGGGAAAAGAAACAGCATCAGACTGGTTTCCCACTCGTCCGCATGTCCGCCCTCGTTTGTCACGCAATATTCCTTGAATATATCTTCCACAACCCAGTCAAATTTCGGCAAATATAGCACATAGTTATCCTTGCGACGGGGCAACTGGTTTTGTACCAGAAGCGGTAAAATATTACGATTGCCGCCGTGAAAATTATAAAGGATGATTTTCGAAAAACCGTTACGGGCGATTTCATCAAATACGGTCTCGCAAATCTGCATGGACAGCTTGGCGTCGAATACCACCGCACCGGGCTGGGCTGCGGCAGAAGCCACCATCATGTAATGTTGCGGCGGGAATACGACCGCAGATTCTTTTTCCGCCGCCAGACAGGCTAATTTATAAGCCAACAGGCTGTCGGTTCCCAGCGGTAAATGATCCGAATGTTTTTCAAGACAACCGAACGGAACGATACAAACGCCTCCACTGGCTGTACCTTGTTGTTTCAAATCGGCAGATGTTAAACGTATCCATTCCATCTTTTACTCCGTTGTTTTATACAAGATATTAATTTTTTTTGATAATTGAAACAAGGAATTTAAGTAATGAACAGAACAGGAAAACAAAAAATCAGCAAACAAAAAAAATCCTGTGATTTTTAAGAGACTTTATATTTAATAAACCACACTTTAACAATTTGATCCTGTCCATCATGTTGATCCTGTCAGTTGTTTTATGGGCAAATATAATTTCAAAAGGTGTAAATAGCACTTCTGATACAGCCCCGGAGATTTTTGGCAGATGTCAGATAGTAAATTCAAGAAGAATAACAGTATTTGCACTCAATCTGCGGCCCAATCTCGCCAGGCGCAGATTTATCGACATTAATAAGACATATCGAATTCTGATAATCTCAGAATAACAAACTGCTTAAATCGGGATCAATTTTTTCGGACGGAATGGTTGCCGGAGACCTATTCGGCTTGTTTCGTAAGGATTTGATTTTCTATTTAATTATTTCCGTACCGGCCTTTTGAAAATTTAAATATAAATTATTAAAAAAAATTTTCGGACGCTACAATCTTCTAGTACAAAGAATAAGATAATGAACCGAACACCCTAAAATCACGTGTTTTTTGTTCACCCTCGGAATCATTTTTTACTTGATTCGTCAGTCCGTAAAGATAGAACACCGTCATTCCAACAGCCATTTTTTCATTCATCGCATAAGTCAAACCGGCACCAAATTCGGCACAAAGATTTAATTTATTGATCTTTTCTTTGATATTTTTATTCCACGACTTTAGTTCATAATCAGAAGCCAGTCTTTGCTCAGCGTCAACTAGGAGGCCGATATTGGGTCCGATGAAAATTAAGGGTTTAACTTTTTTCGTATTAAATTGATAAATGAATCGAACAGGAATCTCGATGAACTGCAATTCTTTCTCAAACCAAAACTTGCCCAAGATGTTTGCCGTTTCATCCGTGCCGGTAAATTCTTCCGTTTTTGCACCGGCTTTTGAATAGCGCAATCCGATTTCAATATGATAAATATCGCGAAAAGATCGTACCGCAGCGATTCCGCCGGAATAAGTTATTATCGGCTTATCGTAGGGTCCATAGGATGAAATTGTATTTTCATGGGTAAGGCTAGACAGGTTCGGACCACCTGATACTTTGAGTTGAATCCCCGGCTTACCTCCGTCATTCTGACTTGATTCAGCAAGGGTTGTAAAAAGAATAAAAAAAATTGGAATATAAGGTTTAAGAAAAGAGCCCATTTGAAAATTCCTCCAATAATAAAGATATGTTTTATCAACGAATTTTATCTAAAAAACAGCGCCACCAAAATTTTCCACCACAATTCTTTTTAAATTGTATAAACTGCTTGTCAGATAGTAAAAATACGCGCTTTGTGCCCTTTCGTTATAACCGATAAAAACATACACTTTTGGAAGGATGGATCATCTGCAACGGAACCGGATTTTATACAGGTAAAAACGCCGGTCACTTAGTCTATTTCTTCCCGCTCCGATTTAAAATACATCACCTTATTCACAGGCTCCCCATTCGGCTTTTTCGCGATGTCGCATTTTACGGTCGTTACCTTGTCATGTGAAACAGGAATGAGTTCCGATGAAATTATTTTGTATTTTTCATCACCCCAGCCGATGTAAGCAAAATAATAGGCTTTGATATCATAGTAACCGGGTCTCACCTTCATTCTGTAGACAAACTCATCCTGAACGTTGGAAACGAGCCAGTTGGGATCGACTCGTTTGCCGTTGACATACAGATCGATCCGGTTTTTATAACTCGATCCCTCATCGGCTACATTACCGATTTTGATGATAAAATTTTCCGTCGTTTGTTCGGGTAATTCCAACGGTTTCACCGGGCGCAGAATATCATATGCTTCATCAACGGTGAGATGTCCGGCAGCACAGCCCATAATATATAATGCTGCAACAAAAACAATCAAAATCCGTATTTTCATCCGTTGCCTCCTTGGCGTTATTTATAATCACTAAAAATGTAACGACTTTGCATAAAATTTGTTCCAATATACAAAAAATATTAATAATGTTTCACTAAAATTTTATGGGCAAGCGCCCTGAATTGACCCCATGCACCCCATTCACCCGGAGACTTTTCCAATCGTCGGGCAATATTCACCAGTTCTGACCTGGGAATCCATTTGAATCCGGTTATCCCTTCGCTTTCATCAACCGGATAAAGATTGGTTGTTTCTGTTTGAAAACCGAAAATAAAACTCATAAATGGAACACTCCGTTCTTGAAAAGCCAGCTCGTAAAGTAGAACGGCTATCAATAATTCGTTTCTTACGGACAGACCGGTTTCTTCATAAACCTCACGCCCCAGTGCTTTGAGAACGCTTTCGTCATAGTTGATCCCACCGGTAGGCAATCTGTAAATACCGTTAGGATATTTGCTTTTCGTGTGCAAAAGAACTTTGTTTTTAAATTCAACTGCAAGACAGACCTCACCACGCCGGTTTCCTGCTGTCACCACTTTACTGTAAAGAAAATCAAAAAATCCGGCATCGATTTCCATTTTTATGTAATGGACCGGGTATTCATACAATTTACGCAATTCATCCAGTTCCGTTTGCCAAAGTATTGAATGAAATAGCGTGAGCTGCTGTATCCGGCTTTGTGAAATGTTATATTCAATCACTGTCGTTTGCACCCTCTGTTTTAAATACCTCTTTCATCTTTTCTCCAAATTCGCTGATATTTTGGCAGATAACAGCACCGGCATCCTGTAAAATCCGGCTTTTCTGCAATGCGGAATTTTCACCGCTGGCAATAATTGCTCCGGCATGTCCCATTCTGCGTCCTTGGGGAGCCGTATGTCCGGCGATATAACCAAGGACGGGTTTTGTCATTTTTGTTTTAATATAATTTGCGGCCTTTTCTTCCAAAAAACCTCCAATTTCGCCGATAAGCACCACGGCGTCTGTCCCGGGATCCGCCTGAAACAACTCTAAAATCCGAACAAAATCTATGCCGATTAAAGAATCACCGCCAATACCGATCACCGTACTCTGGCCGAATCCGGCATGGGTTAACTGCGCCACAGCTTCATAAGTCAACGTCCCGCTGCGGGAAACCACACCGATTCGCCCGGGTTTGTGAATATCACCCGGCATGATGCCGATCTTGTTTTGTCCCGGTATTATAATACCGGGCGTATTGGGCCCCAAAATCTGCGTGTTTCGGCAGCCGGCATAGTGTAAAACCTGAAGCATGTCCAGCTGTGGAATGCCTTCAGTAATACAAACAATAAATTGAATTCCACCGTCCATTGCTTCCAAAAGCGCATCTTTCGCAAACGGAGCTGGCACAAATACAATAGAAACATCCACACGGTGCTTTTCCACAGCTTCGGCAACCGAATTATAAACAGGAATATTGTTATCGACAAATGTTCCGCCCTTTCCCGGCGTCACACCCGCCACAATCCGGGTTCCATATTCCAGCATATGCCGCGTATGAAACAGGCCCTCACGTCCTGTGATTCCTTGTACGAGAATGCAACTGGATTTATTAATCAGAATACCCAAAAATTACCCCCGGTTTTTCAAACAAGCATGGATGGCTTCGGCAGCCTCCGTCAGGCTGTAAATGACTTTGAAATTTCGTTCCGATTGATTGAGAAGCCTACCGGCTAAATCGGCATTGGTTCCGGCCAGGCGGATAACGAGCGGTACGTTGAGGATTTTACCTTCAAGGGCTTCGAGAATACCTTTGGCGACACGGTCACATCGCACGATACCGCCGAATATGTTAATAAATATGATACGCACATTTTTGTCGTCAAGCAGAATTTTAAAACCGTTTTTAATGGTTTCAACGGATGCCGCACCGCCGATGTCGAGAAAATTCGCCGGCGCATATCCA
>JAFGEC010000224.1 GCA_016931775.1 Candidatus Zhuqueibacterota bacterium
AGCGGTGCACAACAAAACGGCACGATTGCTGAGGACTGGCCGCAGCCGTTGTTTTCCGACAGCCGTGGCGAGTTGAAAATTACCATGAGCGGTACAAAGGCGCTGCAAGGTGAGGGTGTTTTAATTTATGTCGGATTTCAAGTGTCACCGGGCGCGCCGGTTGAGACCCGGACGGAACTACTCATTTCCAGAGTCGTTTTGAATGACGGTACGCCACTTCCTACCGGCATCACATCGGGATCGATAACCATCCTGCAGGGAAATGTGGAAGAACAGGTGACAGTCAGTATTCCCGACACAAGTGCGGTTTCCGATTTTTCGCTGTTGTTACCGGTTATGGTTTCCGATTTATCCGGTTTTAAAATTTATTCGTTTACAACTACCCTGGAATTCGATCCGGAAGTTATGCAGGTGTTTGGAATCGATACCTCCGGCTGCTTGATCTCTCACTGGCCGTTGCCTTTTTTCAACCTTTCCGGAAACAGCATTCAGATCGACGCTTCGGGTGTCACAGCTCCGGCCGGCAGCGGTGTACTTTTTTACCTGAAAATCCGCACATTACCCAGGTTAATTTCCGGAACCACCGGCCGAATTAAATTTTTAAATTTCAGCTTTAATGACTATTATCCGGGGGTAAAACCCACCGATGGTTCTGTTTTTCTTTTAGCCCGCTACGACGTTATTTGGGGATATGCAGAGGACGAATCGGCCAAAACACCGGTGGATTCCGTTCTGGTTGTGGCGGAACCCGGGGGATTGGAATACCTTACGGAGCCGGATGGTTATTTTGAATTCACCGAACTGGATACAAGCGTTGGTTTTACCTTGGCCGCTTTTAAAAACGGATACGTCTCGACCCCTGTAGAGGGCGTCCAAGCAGGCGGGGAAAACATAAAAATTTACCTGCAACGAAACGACGGCTATATCGACGGCAAAGTTCGTGACAAAAACAACAAGATTGTTATCGGCGCCCTGGTGATCGCAAACAATAACGCCAGAAGTTTCGGTTCGGCCAACACCGATTCCAGTGGATATTTCAGAATTACCGGACTGGCGAAATCGTCTCTATATACCGTTCGAGCGAGTAAATACGGATTTTACGACAGAGTCGTAGAGAACGTGGCGGTCAATACGACCATGGACATCCGGCTGGATTTTCAGTTTGGAACGGTAACGGGGCAACTGACTTTTATAGACGGGAAACCCAACAGAATTGCTCAGATGGTTCTTGATGATATTATTGATCCGGATATTTCATTCAAGACGGAAGTCAAAGATGACGGAACCTATCAGTTTCAACAGATCCCGGCCGGAGAATATATTTTAAAGGTGTTTTTACCCGGATATGTATCGGAACCCGGCCAGATGCAGTTTACCTTGCCGCCGGCGGGATCGTTCCAGGCGGATTTCAGCCTTGAGAAGGCGGTATTGTACCGGATCGTCATTCAGGGTAAAACAGAGATTCCCAACAATGAGCCGGCAGCCTATGAAGCGGTCGCGCTGACGGAAAACGACCGGCAGATGAGCATCGAGGAGCCGTTGTGGTTGTTGTCTCCGGAAAAAGCCGGCACACCGGATTCCCTCCGTAACGGATTGTTGATACCCAATCCTTCTTATTTCGGACACACTGTCCTGGTTGCCGTTGATATATCATCCGGTATAACCGATACTTTGGATATTGATATATATGCGCCCGTCGATAAAAACACCCACGCGGTGTATGAAAATGATGCGGGTATTACACTTTCCGTTCTACCCGGTTGTTTTTCCGGGCAGCAAAAGTTAAAAATACAAACCGTGGAATTGCCGCCGTTTAAAAAGAACGCCAAAAGCGCCACTGCTCACGGTAACGGTTACTGGCTCAAACCCGACGGACTGGCGCTCGATCAGCCGGTTCTGCTTTCGTTCCCGTTCCAAAACAGCAAAAATAATTCCCGCATAACCATCGGTCTGTGGGACAAGCAGGATGCACAGTGGGCTTTTCAACAAAAGGTACCGGCCGAGGCAGATATGGTGAGTTCCACCGTTTCCTCGCTGGGCCTGTACGCCGTGCTGGTCAAATCCCGTCCTTTGGGTATCGAGCAAATAAAATACCTCCCCAATCCGTTTTCGCCGGATATCGATACGGACAACGACGGTTATACGGGATTATCCATTCATCTCAAAGTGACATCGCTTTCGTCGCGTACGCCGTTTGTGACCATAACCGTATACAGCATGCTGGGAATCCGGCTGCGAGATATTGCCGTACGTCAGCCGTTGATCAAGGATAACGACAACATCGTTCACTGGGACGGCCGAACGGACGACGGATTGCTGGCGCGCAACGGACGGTATATCATAAGGACCACGGTGGAAGACGCCTCCGGAACGGAGGAACATGTGGGAACGGTTGTTCTGGTGCGTTAAGATCAGGTTTACAAAATATGGCAAAATACACATTAAAAATGCTGATATTGCTTTGTCTGCAAGCGACGCTGTCTTATGCGCAGGAACTCGCGCATACTCCCGGTGTATTTCTGGATATCGGTTACGGGGCCCGCTCGATGGGTATGGGTGGGGCATACGCAGCGCTTTCTGATGACGCCTACGCCATGATGTGGAATCCGGCCGGATTATGTTACGTGGACGGTCAGTTCGCCAGTTTTTTTCATACGCGGTTGTTCAATCTGGTGCCGTACTCCATGGCCGTTTACGCCGGTAACACGGGACGCGGGTTAATCCACAGCGAGGCGATTATCGTATCAGGCGACGATGCCTTGACCGAGACCACACTGCTGTTTGCAGCGGCAGTAAAATTAGCCCGAATCGCCCCCAACCTGCGGCTGGGTGCAACGGTAAAATATAAAAATGCCACATTCGGCAACAATTTTGACGGCGGTAAAGGCCAGGTCACCGGCAGTGCCGTCGGTTTGGGCGTGGATGCGGGCGCCATTTATCCGCTTGGCGAAAAGGTGCTTTTGGGTCTGGTGTTGCGCGACATGCTGGATTATCTGACATGGAATTCTTCCGCCATGGGCAGCTATACACAAAGTAATCCGGTGCGCATGATTTGTGGCGCGGCGTTAAAATCCTTTAAAAATTATGTCATTACACTGGATTTGGACAAGTCCCTTTACCGTGATACCAATGACATACTGCGGCTGGGTATGGAAAGGGATTTTTTCAATATGCTGGTTTTGCGCGGCGGCGTTTTCCGCGAGATGACACCGCTGGTGTTGACCAATTTTACAGTGGGCGGCGGATTCTATTATGAAAAGTTTGACACCACTTTACTGCTGGATGTGGCGTATGTGATTCACGAGTTGGAGAATACGCTGCGTTTTTCCGTGTCGGTGGGATTTTGATAAAGTGGTAAAATGTGAGAATCTGGGACGGCTCAGGCTCAATTCATCTCTCAACTACTCTTGATGATAAGAAAAGAATAATAACATTTTTCCCCTTCTATTATTCTTAATTACTTGCTATTCTTCCATATTTTCATAAATTTTACATATTGTTCAACAAAGGAGGGTTTTATGAAGCTGGCTGCCGCCTTTTGGGATTACCCTCAGTTTACGGATGCGGAGTATTTGAGGCAAACGCTCGAGCAGCACAAGGGTGGAGACATTTATCTCTGGTTATTACATCGTCTTTTAGAGCACGGCCGGGTTGTTGATGTTTTTGAATTTTCTGTTAAAGAATCCCCAATTAATGCCAAAGATCCTTTTAGATTTCAATCCTGATTATTTTAAAACTTTTTACCGTTCATTTGTGAACTATATTTATGCAAAAAGTGCCTGATCATGATAATTTATCGAAAATATGGCCCGACAATTCGCGCCTCACGCCAAAATCTGCAACTGCGCTTCGAAATCTTCACAACTCGTGCAATTTTCCGCTGCCTTGAGTATCCCCTCACTGGTTTGACCGGCCAGAACCAGTAATGAGTGGACTCTCGCGATTTTCACCAACAATCCCTCATCCCCCTCCTCGATAAAATTTTTATATACGTTCCGTTTGTCGCCGAATATCCATTTCCGCAACCGAACCATTCCACCCCACGTACCAGTCACTTTTATACTCTTTTCTTCTTTTGTGCACCACAAATTGAAACGAGAGAATCCCTTCTCTCCGTCTGCCTGCACGGTCTCGAACAGGTGACGCGCCCATAGTTCAGTTAACCCCAGCATCAATCCCCGTCCGATAACCTCTACTCGGCGTGGACATTCTCTGTCAAAGACATCCTGATACCAAAGCTCCCACTGCATATCAGGAGCGGGATTTGAAACGCCTAAACTTTTCATTTTATCAATCATTGGATTATTATACAAAAAGCAAGTCAAAAAGCAAATAAAAATCAGTCTGTTTTGCTTTTGCCAATGATTTTTTCTAATTCGTTAATCTGATGTTGTTGATGCTGTACAATTTTTGTCAGAACAGCAATAACATCCATCGGATTTACGCCTTTTCTACCGGGTTCCGCCAAAAGGTCAGGAACATCTTCGGCAATAAATCCTAATTTGAGATCATCACTGTTTTCAATGAAATCCTCGCGGTATTTGAACGAAACGGGATTGAGATTATTCAGGGTTTCAAGGGCATTATCCAGGGAAAGTGCACTGATTTCCCGTTTGTAATCTCTGCTTGAACCCGGAACCCAACTGCTGCCATCGCAATAAGCGCCTCCGCCGACATGAATGCGATGAGTCGGATTTTCAATTAAAAAGCCGACATTATTTCCAAAATAAGATTTGGCACCACGAAAATATCCGGCGAATACTTTATCCGGATCTACAGTATTTCGTTCCCATTGGACTATTCCCGCAACCGCCGTAACCGTTCTGATATCTCCCAGACTGACCATTTCATCTGCATCATGAACATTACCATGAACTAATGAAATATCTCTTCTCTCCTCATCAGACTCACCCAAAGCCCAATTCATTGCAAGATTTCCTACGCCCCATGTTTTGCTTAAATCAGGGGATAATAGATGTGCCGATACGGCAATATCTTGCTTGGGCCCTGTATAGTCATTTGGATCCGCTCCTGCTCGAACCAGTGAATGAATTCCCGGAAATTTTACACCGGAGTTATAATCGATTGGCTCGGTTATTGGGACAACCAAACCCGCTCGCCCAGCAATTGTTGAACCAGTTGGATTCTTCCACGTATAGGAGTTAGTACCCAACGAAAGCATACCTATTCTACCAGTTATTTGTGTTGTACCTACTCCAACGTTGCCGTCAGAATCAACGATCATACAGATATCACCACCTGAATTTTCGACAACCATTTGAGCAAATGAGAACGATTGGATTAAAAGTCCTATGATAAGAAGATTTGCCCTAAACATATGGTCCTCCTTTGAATTAAGACATTTTAAACATGAAAAAAGATTAATATTTTTTGTTTTTAGATCCGTTGTAATTTAAAAATGTTATGTTTGTTTTGACAAAGCAAAAATTATGCCATTTAAAAAATTTATTTAATAAATGTTAAGGTGCGTAAACTATATATTATTAATTATTTAGATTAACGATCTCGATCCATCCCAATCTCTGTTTTCTATAAAGTCCGTAAAATGTCACAATTTAACGTCATTTAACACGACAAAAATTACAATATTAAAGTTCATGAATCTCTCGCAGGTGTGGTGAGATCAATAGACAGGCGAGGCGGCCTGCTACCGTCTGAGTCATAGCCCTATTTTGTGCACGGAAGCATCGTAATATGTCACACTTGGGGGGGGGACGGTGCGACGCATCTCCGTTTTGGGTGGGTTAGATATTCAAAATATAGGCTCAATATCATGCAACGATGCGTCGCACCTATAAAAGCCTCCCCTGTTACTCACATATTACGAAGCATCATTGTTTTTTATTGCTTTATTCATATTTTTTCCTTAAAATATAAGTTTCACAGATCAATATAAGGTATTAGATATAAATGAATCAAACCAATATTCGAAATTTTTGTATCATCGCCCATATCGACCACGGCAAGTCCACACTGGCCGACCGGCTTTTGGAGACTACGGGTACATTGACCAAAATGGAGATGAAGGACCAGGTACTGGACAGTATGGATCTTGAGCGCGAACGGGGCATCACCATAAAAATGCACGCCATCACCATGGAATACAAGGGTAAGGATGGGCATGTCTACACTCTGAACCTCATCGACACACCGGGGCATGTGGATTTCAGTTACGAGGTATCCCGCAGTCTCGCCGCGTGCGAAGGAGCACTGCTGATCGTCGATGCGGCTCAAGGGATCGAGGCACAGACGGTCAGCAACCTTTATCTCGCCATTGAAAATGACCTGGAAATCATTCCGGTCATCAACAAAATCGATCTGCCCAGTGCACAGATCGATGTGGTAAAACAGCAGATTTTCGATATGCTGGGATGCAAGGAAGAGGAAATACTCCTGGTCAGCGCCAAGGCCGGCCTCGGGATTGACGAATGTCTGGAAGCTGTTGTAGCGCGGGTTCCGCCTCCCAGTGGAGATACCCAAAGCCCGACCCGGGCTCTCATTTTTGATTCCATGTTCAATTCTTACCGCGGTGCCGTCGCCTATGTACGAGTGGTGGAAGGTGAAATTGCGGCGGGTGATATGATAAAATTCCTTTCAACCGGCAAGCAGTTTGAAGTACAGGAAGTGGGGATCATGCGGCTACGGCAGATAAAAAAACAAAAACTCGCCGCCGGTGATGTCGGTTACGTGATCACCGGTGCCAAGGAAGTCAAGGATACGCGGGTCGGGGATACGATCACACAGGTAAATAATCCGGCCCATACGCCGTTACCCGGCTACCGGAATGTCAAACCTATGGTGTTTAGCGGCCTTTTTCCTTCCGTAGCCGAAAATTATGAGGACCTGCGCGCTGCTCTGGAAAAATTAAAACTGAACGATTCAGCACTGTTTTATGAACCGGAGACCTCCATCGCTTTGGGTTTTGGATTTCGCTGCGGATTTTTAGGTTTGCTGCACATGGAAATCATTCAGGAACGCCTGGAACGTGAATACGAGCTGGATCTGGTCACGACGGTTCCAAACGTCGAATTTCATTGCTATAACCATAAAAATGAAAAAATTGTGGTGGACAATCCCTCCATGTTACCCTCACCGGGTGATCTGGATAGGGTTGAAGAACCCTATATCCGTGCAAGTATCTTGACGCCGTCGGAATATATCGGCAGCATTATGTCCCTGTCCATGGAACGGCGTGGAACATATCTCAACACCGAATATATCGATAAAACACGAGCCAACCTGCATTACGAATTTCCGTTAGCCGAGGTGATTTTTGACTTTTATGACCGGTTAAAATCTATTTCCCGCGGCTATGCCAGTTTCGATTACGAATTTATCGGCTACCGTAAGGGAGATGTCGTCAAACTGGACATTTTGCTAAACGGCGATTCCGTCGATGCATTATCCATCATTGTTCACAAGGAAAAAGCCTACGAATGGGGCCGCAAGGTGTGCGAGAAGTTGCGCGAACTCATACCCAGACAGCAATTTCAGGTCGCCATACAGGCCGCCATCAGTTCCCGTGTTATCGCCCGGGAAACCATATCGGCACTGCGTAAAAATGTAACAGCCAAATGTTACGGTGGTGACATCACCAGAAAGCGGAAGCTGCTGGAAAAGCAAAAAGAAGGGAAAAAGCGTATGAAGCAGCTAGGTAAAGTTGAAGTGCCCCAGGAAGCATTTCTCGCTGTGCTCAAAGTTTAGGGAAGAAAATGATCGAGCTTTCTAACCTTTCCAAAGTATATGGTTCGCTGACTGCCGTGCAAAATCTATCCCTGCAGGTCAATAACGAGCTCTTCGGATTCCTGGGGCCTAATGGTGCCGGAAAAACCACGACAATAAAAATGATGACGGGATTGCTCAAGCCAAGTGCCGGTTCCATTTTTATAAACCATATCGATCTTCTCAAGAATCCACTGGAGTGTAAAAAACATTTTTCCCTGGTACCTGAACAGCCGTATTTATATGAAAAATTGACGGCGCGTGAATTTGTCAACTTTGTAATCGACATCTACAAGGTTCCGCAAAAAAAAGCCCTTTCGCGTATGGAGCAATTATTCGATATTTTCGAACTGACAGGGCGACAGGATGAATTGATTGAAGGTTTTTCCCACGGTATGAAACAAAAGGTCGCGCTCACCGCGGCGTTGGTCCACATTCCCAAAGTCATTTTTCTTGACGAGCCCACCGTCGGTCTGGATCCAAAAGCGACACGAAATTTACGGGATATCCTGGTGGGCCTGGTCAAAAAGGGGGCGGCCGTGTTCATGTCCACTCATATCCTGGAGGTCGCCGAACGTATGTGCGACCGGGTCGGTATCATACACAAGGGTGAATTGATCGCACTGGGTAAACCTGCGGAATTACGCCAGGATCAAGATCAGACTCTGGAGGATGTTTTTCTCGCACTCACGGAATCAGATTCCAACGATCATGTATCAAATTTTCTGGATGAGAGGTAGTCGGTGTTGCTGTTGCTCAAAAACCATCTCAAGTTGCTGACTTACAGATTTCGTCATCGCCATATGAAGGGCAATCGGCGGGTTTTGATTGGTATGATACTGGTTATTTTACTCCCGGTTTATTTTTTCATGTTGACCGCCGAATTATTTCACGCCTGGAACGGTTTGGATCAAGCCCGGCAAGTTTTGATTTTTAACGCCATGGGTTCGGTATTGTGGGGTCTGTTTTTCTTTCTATTCCTCAGCGGTATTCCGGTTACCATGCATTTTTACTTTTTGTCCCGCGACCTTGATTTATTGCTTTCAAGTCCCATTAAACAGACAACCGTTTTCCGTTTTAAATTTTTCATCACCACATTGGGCAACTCTATGATTTTCTATATCATCGGATTGCCGATTCTCCTTGCCGCGGGATTTTCACTCCGGCTTTCCTATTTCTATTATCTTGCAGTTATTGTGGGAGGAATCGCGTTTTTATTCATACCGACGGGATTGGCCACACTTTTCAGTTTATTGTTAATCCGGATTTCCACCGCGCAAAAATTAAAAAACTATTCCGTGGTGATAACAGGTTTGATTTTCATCGCATTATGGACCGGTATCCAATTAATTCGGCTGGAACGATTTAACCCCATGTCGGGACGGTTCGATGCAAACTCTTTGGAATACATACCATCCCTGGTTGACAATTCGTCGTTGTCAATCTGGCCCTCACACTGGCTTTGCCGGGGTCTTTATGGATTTGCCGGTGGTGGTTTTTATATGGCCGCTTTTCATTTCCTGCTGTTGTTGGTTTCCGCGGCAGCGATTTTTTACTTTTCCGCATTATTCATTCAAAAGGCTTTTGAAAAAGGAATCACAAAAACAGTCGTCAATTCGGTAAAAAATTCAAAATCCACGGGCAGGATCCGCCGCAAAACTCCCGTTATAGCGCTTGCCGTGCGTGACTATAAATTGCTGGTCCGCGACAGCCGACTTTTAACCACCATATTTTTTTATATCGCAATGATGGTTGTGTTCCCGCTGGTTCTCGGTTTTTCCCCTCCATTGTCCGAAACACCTCTTCCACAACCATACATTAAAATGCTGTTGTTTTGTTCGATTATGGCAGGCAGCCTTGCCGCCCGCCTTATACCCATGGAAGGTTTGTCCTTTTTTTATAACCGTTTTTTACCAATGCCGGCACGAATCTTCATGATCTCAAAAACCTTGCTCTGCTCATTTTTTTGTATCTGCTGTACCGTTGTCGCACTTTTCGTTTTGTCATTTATCTTCAAGACGGGGCTAATTTTGTTTCTTTATATACTGGGCATTTCGGTTTTTGTAATTTTCGGTGCTGTGGGATTGGGACTTGTTTTCGGTATCTATTTCGCCCGGTTTGACTGGATACATCCAAAACAGATGCTGCAAAGCGGCGGATTTATATATCTTACCATTGCTTCCGTCTTATTTTGGCTGGTTAGCGTACAGATTATTGGGTCTTTTGCCGTTCACCTGCCGGTTGTGTTTTTTTGCGTTGGAGTTTTGGGAACAGTTTTTTATATTATCGGAACTATTTCGGCTATCAAAAAGTTTGAAAAATTAGAATGGACATAAAAATGTGAGGTAAAAATGCATAGAAAGAAAAATATCATCAGAGAATATGTTGAAGCGTTTGGGGTTGCCATCATCGCGGCACTTATTTTGCGCATGCTCGTCATTCAGGCATTTCGCATTCCAACCGGCTCTATGAAAGATACCCTGCTGGTTGGGGATATGCTGCTGGTGAACAAATTTGTTTACGGCGCCCAAACGATTGTCCGCATTCCTTACACGGATATAAAAATACCGTCCATTCGTTTTCCGGCGCTCAAAGAGCCGGGACGCGGTGATATCATTGTATTCAAATATCCCAAGGATGAAAAACTCGACTATATCAAGCGCTGCATCGCGTTATCCGGTGATACCTTGGAAATACGCGAAGGCAATGTTTTTGTCAACGGACAGCCGGAAGGTGATATCACTTTTTTGGAAAAAGCGTGGGATCCTGAAGAAAGCCAAAATATCAACTATTACCAGGTGAACACACCGGATGGATATGAATATACGATTCGCAAATACGTCGGTACCAAATCCCGTTACTATAATTATGGTCCGGTAGTGGTTCCCGAAGATCATTTGTTCATGATGGGGGATAACCGCGATAACAGTGCGGACAGCCGTTATTGGGGCTTTATGCCTAAAAAAAACCTGGTTGGACAAGCTCTGGTGATCTATTTTTCATGGGATGGTTCTCTCCCGTCTTGGCAGATATTTCATAAAATTCGTTGGGACAGATTGTTCGGAATTATTCGCTGAAAATGGCCCTCGCAGGATTATACGTTCATATCCCCTTTTGTATTCAAAAATGTTGTTATTGTGATTTTTTTTCCATAACCGACCTTTCAAAAAAAACAACATATCTCGACGCATTAACAATAGAGTGGAAAATGTATTTACAAAATCCTCCTTTTGGCGGATTCCATTTTGATACGCTCTATTTCGGCGGCGGCACGCCCTCTGTTTATGACGCTTCGGATTTGAAAAAGATTATTTCTCGCATTACACCTTATCTTTCTCAGAATGTTGAATTAACCTGCGAGGTTAATCCCGCCACGCTGAGCCGGGAACAATTGGCGAGGTACCGCGATATCGGAATAAACCGGCTATCCATCGGCGTGCAATCTTTTCATGATCAAGAACTGGCGTTTCTGGGACGAATACATCGAGCTGCGGAGGCCGAACAATTTATCCAACATGTCAAATCCTCCGGTTTCGAAAATTGGGGGATCGATTTGATATTCGGAATCCCCGGACAAACCATCGATTCATGGAGAGACAGTTTGCGGCGAACCCTGGCTCTGGCCCCAAAACACATTTCCCTCTACGGATTGACTGTGGAAGAGGGAACACCTTTGGCCTCTGCTGTTCACAGCCGCCGGGTACGGCTGTGCCACGAAGAATCAGAACGCCACATGTACCTTCTTGCCTTGGAATTGCTAGGAAAAGCCGGGTATGAGCATTACGAGATATCAAATTTCTCTTTGCCCGGATTTCGTTCCTGACATAATCAAAAATACTGGAACGGTATCCCCTACCTGGGCATGGGACCGTCGGCACACTCATTTAACGGAGAAAAAAGATGGTGGAATAAAGCCACAGTCCGCGGTTATATTGAGGATATAAACCAGTTCCTGCTGCCTGTGGAAGCAAGGGAAATACTCACCGACAGTCAACAGCTGGATGAATTCCTGTTGCTGGGATTACGTCAATATGAAGGCATTCCTCTGGAACTTTTCCAATCAAAGTTTCCTCGTGCATCTGCATTAAACAACAATATTGGTTACGATCATGACGTCCCGCCGTTTGCCCCCTCTCCCTCGGGAAAATTATTGACTATTTTTAAACACCATCTATGCTTGACACAACAGGGATTGTTACTCTATAATACAGTATGTGAAAATTTGACAGCCAATATTAAGATTGTATAAAGTTTTGGCCGTATTATTAGAGTTGTTTTATTTAAATTTTGTGATTCTTCTCACAACTTTATGCGGATTTAAAGTTACCGGAAAAATATTGTGACAGGCTGTATTTAAAGCATAAAATTTTATTTCGATCTAATATATTGTTTTTTTACGAATAATTTATATGACTCAGCTGATTGGTTACATATGTCATTTATTTATGACAGATAACAAAAAATGTATTAAACGATCATATTGTAAATTAATAACTTAGATTTTTTAACGCACACTTTTTTTGGCACGATAATTGTTAGTTGATGATATGTTGGAATGTATCGGGAGAGAGACTCATTCCAACGGTTGAGGAGAGAACCAAGGGAGAAATTTAAGGGAGCACAATGAGGATTACAATACTTGCATTGGGATCACGGGGAGACGTACAGCCGGCTGTCGCCGTCGGCAAGGGGCTTGACCAACTCGGTCATGAAGTCAAAGTGGCATCTTTTGCAAAATACGAGTCGCTGGTTCGCCGGTCCGGACTCAAATTTCATAAAATGGAAAATGATCCACAGACTTTTTTAGAAAATCACAAAGAGAAAATAATTCATAGTGGAAAAAACCAATCGGTTGCCACATTGTTAAAGGCGATGAAATCATTCGGCCCGACACTACAACGTGCGGCTCGGGAGAGCCTGGACGCATGCAGTGATGCCCAGGGTGCTATATATACAGGTTTTGCATCCTACTTTGGCCGATCTATCGCAATGAAAAAATGCATACCGGAAGCATACTTGGCAGTCCAGCCTGCTTTCTCGAATACAAAAAGATACCCGGCCGGCGTAAGCGGTCGACAAAATTTCAGTCAGTTTTTTAATGGAATGGCCTGCAGTCTGGTTAAAAATGCGATCATGTCCATCTTTAATCTTAATGTCAATCATTGGCGCCGCGAAGAGCTCGGTCTTGAGCCAATTCATCAACCCTATCTTTCGTACTTGCGCCGCCAGAAGGTGACAAATATCGGCTGCTATAGCCGGCATGTAGTCCCCGAGGATGAAAATGTAATTCCGCAGACATACATTTCCGGTTTTTGTTATATGGATGACGAGCCTGACTGGAGACCGGGGAAAAACCTGATCGACTTTTTACAGTCCGGAGAAAAACCTTTTTATTTCGCGCTTGACAGCGTTCATTTTTCCAATCCGGAAAAAACAGTCCGATCTATTATCGATGCGCTCAAAAATACCGGACAGCGTGGTATAATTAAGTTTGAAGGTGCGGACGAAGCCCTTCGTGACCTGCCGGACAACTTGTTAAAAGCAGAAAATTTTCCGGAGAGTTGGATCTTGCCGCAAATGAAAGCAATATTGCATCATGGCGATTCATTGGCCACGGCGGCGGCTATGAGAAGCGGTATACCGTCTATTGTTGTGACATGTTCCAAGGAAATACCATTTTGGGCGGATCGCATATACGAACTGGATTTAGGCCCCGAGTCTATCTCCAACAAAAAATTCAATACTGAAAAATTAACCGCTGCAATACGGAAAATTTTAAATCATCGGGCAATCATTGTAAATGCAGCTATATTAGGAGAGCGTGTTCGTGCAGAAAACGGTGCCAGGTGTGCCGCAGGATTGATCGACAAAAAATTTGTCTCATCGCTTTTTGCACAAACAGAAACCAACGAAATTTATCCGGAAGATATGCTCGAATATACCACGAGTTTCAATGCGGCATAACGCATCTGGAAAAATTATCTGATCAGCATCAGTTTGATGACATATTGTCTTTCCGCCGTCCTCACCACAAAAAAGTAGTGTCCGCTTGATACCGGCGAACCTTTATCGTCGGTGCCATTCCAAATAAAACGATAAAAATTCCCCTCCCCTTCTGACGGTTTAACAAATGTCCGCACGACCTGTCCCGTTATATTAAATATTCTGAAACTGGCATTCCGCACATCCAGCCTTTTGTTCGATTGAAATACGAGCGCCGTATGGTCGTTGAACGGATTCGGAAATGCCTGGAAAAGACTGTCCGGTTCCGCCTCATCGGTCAGGTTATGCACGGGTAGTGTCGCCTCATCGATACAGCCGTAACATATTTTACCGCCCCTTGAGGGTTCAAGGCAAAGAAAGGCGGTATATATGGAAAGGACACGGTGTTCCAGACTGCATCTCACAATCTCGTCGACGATTTCGTTCGAATATTGTTGTGATTCCATGACGCTTATATGATATCCCGCCCAGATCTCCTCGGCCAGGCTATCGCATGAAAAAGTATGAATACTTGGGATTTCTGTTTTTTGTTTGAACAATTCTCCATCATAAATACCCGATATCTCGATATCAAATGGAGAGGAACCACTGAATTTACCTATTTGTGTAACCGGACGTTGTAAATACACCCCGGGATTATTTATATTGCGTGTATAACGGTCGTAGCAAAATCCGTTTTCCATCGATGTGTGGATGTCAAAAGATTTAATAAATCCATCCAATAATTGCAATACGGACGACAGGCAAAACAAAAAACTGTATCCCGCTTGAATACTGTAATAACAAGCCGAGGTCTTTCGGGTAAGGTTGGTGTAAAAGTAGTCATTGCCGTAATAATTCCGTCCTCCAATCCAGGTAAACAACATATCCCGGTCGTGACAATCCACAATGTGTATCGGGATAATTGTATCCATTCTGCCAAGAATTTTTTCTATGGCAGAATTCGACAAATTCAAAGAACGAATATCGTCGGAATTGCTGACAAACAGTATGCCGGCATCATTGCCGTTGTTTTGTATATAATCGACTCCCGCCAGTAAAAGCTCGTCGGTTTTTCCGCCGATCGACATATTTTCATTAATATTGAGGAAGGATGTTGTCAGATTGCCGGATGAGGCTTCCAACCATCCTGACGGTTTTACGACACCACTATTATCATTGTATATTACATTATAAAAATCCTGAGGCGCAAGCTGCGCTTTGAGCTGAGATTCAATATTCTGTAAAAATTCGATTTGATCAATGGTGCTTTTACCATTATGAAAAGACAGCAAAACAAGCGTTTTTTTTGATATCTTGAAATCTAACACTGCCGATGGCAGGAAAGCCAGTTGGTAATAATTCCGGCCGTTGTTTTCATATGTACTCAAATAAATTCCATTGTGATACGGTGCATCCAACGTAAAATGCAGGGCGCTTTGAGTGGCTTCGGCAGGAACCGCTGCTCGCAGGAAAAAGCCGAGTGTTTCCTCATATTTGGGTATAAAAGGTATGTGTGGAAATTCGTGTAAACGTGGGTTTTGCCATTTATCATCCAGCCAGGTCAGGACGTAAAAATTTTTAACCTGGTTTTTCGAAATGCGTAATAGATGTGTCGGCAGCGAGGCCAAAACGGATCGAGCGCTCCATAATGCCGGCGCTAAATAAGTGATTTTTACTTTTCTCGTACTGTTAGCCGCCATGGGGAAAATGCGCAACTCATAAGAGGACGAACCGTTCTTGTAAAGTATTGAGGGGTCTTTTCTTTGCCGCCTGACAATGTCTTCATAAATGGCAGATGCCGTCCATCGGTCCATAATCTCTCCCCGTATGATTTCTTCGTTTACCCATAACCAGGAATCATGGATAACCGATTCCTCCGGCAGGTTGAAACGAAACACGATTTCAAGGGAGTCATTCGATGAAAAACCCAATCCCCTCGCGGAAAATGTGAGGTAGAGTCCATACTCCATGTAAATCCCGCGAGGCCGGACCGATATAACAGCTTCTTCAATCGTGCCGGTTCCGGATCTCCACGTTTGTCTGACCTCCTGTATTGTAAGTACATTTTCCTGTCCAAGGCACATTACAGTGCCGAAAATCACAAAATACAAAGACATCACAACTCGACGCAACATACTGACCTCCCGTGTATTTTATATCAAAGACCATAACAAAAATTAACCAGCCAACTGTGGGTAAGCCGCCCGGCATCGGAATATAATCTTTGAAAAGGGAAAAAGCTTTCTGTTCTAAATGAAGCATAGATATTGATCGGACCTTCCCAAAGTGTGCCGATAACGAAATTAAAACTCGAGTAAAATGTGGTCACTCTTTTCCATGTATTAATCCATTCAAAATTACTGAACTGATCGACAAGATAATAGCACTGATCTTTCACCCGGTAATTCAGCTCCCCTCCCAACAATGTAATGTTGGCGCCTGTAAAAAAATAGTTTTTACCGAAAAAATAAAATTTACATATTCCACCGCCATATAATTTGCCGTCTTTGGTGATTCGCATGGTCCGCTTTTCAGTCCGCGTTAAATAAATATCACCTCCCGTTTCATCGATTCGATGTGCAAAGGGCACCTGCATCAACGGATGGGTGTCGAATTCTCTGGAAATATCCTTTCGCGCATAAAAAAGGTAGATGTCTTCTTTAAAACGGTAAGCCATTCTGAAATCGGGTTCGAAATGGGACCAGGGCCGATCTCCTCCGTAACGGCGGCTATTCAGTACGGCTGAAAAATGACAAGTGACTTTTTTTATCCGTATTCCAATAAAGAAAAACCGAAAAGACCGGTCATCACGCAACACGTTTTCCAAATAGCCATCTTTGTGGTAAAAGCGGTAATGCCCTCGGCCCCAGTTGGTATAGATGGTTTTCCGGGGTATGATAAAATCTTGTGAATAAATAAATGCAGGTAACAGAAAAATCCAAATAGAAAATACACGGATAAATTTCATGACAGATCCCATCTTTTCTGCGGATTATTTTCTCATTGTTGTTTTATATTACAAATTTTATACCAAAAAGAAAATTAATATTTCATTGCCCTGTGTGGCACAATAATTTGATTATATTGAGTTTATTTATATTATTGTTGACAAAAGTTTTTTTTGGATTTTACGATTCGTGACTTTAGGTGCGCAAAGTTTTCGTTGCCAAGAAAATTTTTCATACCCGAACGGCCGGGGAATAACACACTTGATGATGATGCGTTCACCTTTTTCCATGTTTCTTAAAAACACCAAATCAAATTCTGGTTACATGGAATAAACGAGCCAGCTTTACTGTTAAAATACATAAACAAGACTATTTTGGTCCTATTTAATATGTTCAAATTAAATAAAAAAACAGAATATGGCCTTTTGGCATTGCAATATATGTCATCGTTGCAGGACGACCAAGTCACCACGGCCCGGGAGATCGCTGAAAAAAACGACATCTCCTTAGCCCTGGTGTCGAAAATACTGCAAAAACTGGCACAAAAGAAACTGGTCCGTTCGGTTCAGGGCGCCAAAGGCGGTTATGTTCTGGCAAAAAACAGCACAAACATTAGCCTTGCCGAAATCGTACAGGCCATCGAAGGACCGATATATATTTTCGATTGCCAAAAAAACAGGTGCACCCGGATCCAGGCATGCAGCATAAAAGGACAACTGAACGCTGTGGCTTACAAAATGATTGATTATTTTAAAACGATAAAATTATCGGATTTCTCAACAGAAATTTCCAAAAACAAGCAGGAGAGTTTTCAATGAACATGGAAACCATCGACAAATTTACCCAGCAGGAATACAAATACGGTTTCAGTATCGACATAGAAACCGACAACGTGCCGGCTGGGTTAAATGAGGATATCATCCGGCTGATCTCGCACAAGAAAAACGAGCCCGATTTTATGCTTGACTGGCGACTGAAAGCCTACCTCCACTGGCTTACGCTCAAAGAGCCGCACTGGGCGAATGTCAAATACCCGGAAATCGATTATCAGGATATGGTCTATTATTCGGCACCCAAAAGTCACAAGGCAGGACCGAAAAGCATCGACGAAGTCGATCCGGCTATTTTGGAAATGTACAACAAGCTGGGCATTCCCCTTGAAGAACAGGAATTGCTTGCCGGTGTTGCTGTCGATGCTGTTTTAGACAGCGTTTCGGTGGCCACCACGTTTCAGAAAAATCTCGAGGAACTGGGTGTTATCTTTTGTTCCTTTTCCGAAGCGGTGCAAAAGTTTCCCGATTTGGTTAAAAAATACCTGGGAACGGTGGTGCCGGCCCATGATAATTTTTTCGCTGCGTTAAACGCAGCGGTGTTCAGCGATGGTTCATTCGTCTATGTGCCCAAAGGCGTGCGTGTACCCATGGAATTGTCTACGTATTTCCGTATCAACTCCGCCAATACCGGGCAGTTTGAGCGTACCTTGATTATAGCAGAAGAAGGCGCGTACGTCAGTTATCTTGAAGGATGCACGGCCCCCATGCGGGATGAAAATCAGTTGCACGCCGCCGTGGTAGAGCTCGTGGCGCTGGACAATGCCCAAATTAAATATTCCACCGTGCAAAACTGGTATCCGGGAGACAAGGACGGAAAAGGTGGTATACTGAATTTTGTCACCAAACGTGGTCTGGCAAAAGGCGTCAATTCAAAAATTTCATGGACCCAGGTGGAAACGGGTTCCGCCGTCACCTGGAAATATCCAAGCTGTATTTTGAGTGGGGATAATTCTATGGGTGAGTTTTATTCGGTTGCGCTAACCAATAACCATCAGCAGGCCGATACAGGTACAAAAATGATCCACATCGGGAAAAACACCAAAAGCACGATTATATCCAAAGGTATATCAGCGGGTCACGGACAGAACAGTTACCGCGGCCAGGTGAAAATTTTAAAAAGTGCCGACGGCGCGAGAAATTTTTCCCAGTGTGATTCCATGCTCATCGGCGACAAGTGCGGCGCGCATACCTTTCCGTACATCGATGTCAAAAATCCGACCGCTCAAATGGAACATGAAGCCACCACCTCAAAAATCGGAGAGGATCAGATTTTTTATCTAAACCAGCGCGGTATTTCCACAGAAGATGCGGTATCCATGATCGTTAACGGATTTTGTAAAGAGGTTTTTGCCGAACTGCCGATGGAATTTGCCGTGGAAGCACAAAAACTGCTCAGCGTCAGTCTTGAAGGCAGCGTCGGATAATTTTAACAATGGAGAGATATATGATTGAAATAAAAAATTTACATGCATCGGTTGAAGGTACGCCGATTTTACA
>JAFGEC010000225.1 GCA_016931775.1 Candidatus Zhuqueibacterota bacterium
AACGGGGTATATTTATATATAACTGGACCGGCACCAAATCCAGTTCTATCTGACCATCCAACAATCTTAATACAGTAGAATACATACCATCGGGTATATCAGCCGTTATTCCGTCAGGAATTTCCGCACTCAACGTAAAGGGCACCGGCTTGCCGGTCGTAAGTCCGATAATTTTTCCCGGATTCGCCGAAATCCAACCCTTTCCACCGGAATACAGGGAGAAACCCGATTCAGCATTTTGGGCAGGAGGAATATCCAGTATGAGATTATTGATGCTCCTGTTCAGCATGGAACGGACAATAAGGTTTTGATATTTGACGGACGTTTCTTCGCCAAGAGGCGGCAAAGTAATTTTAAAATCCTCATCACGGTCTTTTTCTTTCGACGCGATATAAACATTTTCAAACAGCCCGATATCGCTGACCACATTCACCGACTGGGAAAAATTTAAATTCAATGCAGATTCACAATCCACTGGCTGAAAATTTACCCGGCCACTCATTCGATATAAACCGGCATTCGGAAAAACAACCTGAAACAGAGTTGAATCCTGACGGATATCCATTTGTACTATACGCCGTGTTTCTCCGCGAATGGATTCCGGGGACAAGGCACGAAACCAGAACTGGGCGCCGGTTATTTTCATGGTCTTTCGTGTTTCTATGTCGAATATTTGACATAAAAAATCAACCGGATCTTTTGCACTTGGTTCAACGGGCACCTGTGTGAGTGCGGGATACAAGCGCGAATTGATATCTACCAATAAATGAGAAATAGGTAACGGGACCGTCGAAAGGGATTTAAGGCTAACAGTATATCTATCTCCGGCACTGGGGTGGCCAAATACAAAACAACTAAAATAGACAACTCTACCACGTCGATCCCGAAATGAATTGAGAAAAATATTTTGTTGATTACTGCTGATCCCGGTACCCGCTACAGCAACTCCATTCCGGCCAACTTTAAAATCGATTTCTTGACCGGATTTTGCACCCTGACAGAAAACAAAAAAACGTACATTGCGGGCAATTTCAGGTATTTGTAGGCCGTAATTGCGGCTGGCTTCATTTCCCTTTGTAAAATTTTCTACACGTTGGACTAAAATATGATTATAGTTTGAAGGAATAAACCCAATCAACTTTGATACTAAATTTTTGCGGTCGGTAACAATAATTTCGTCATCACCTGTTATTTCCTTTTTAAGCTGTTTTAAAAATGATACAAACGGGGGCGACTGACTTTCATCACTCACAAATGCGACAGGATAAAAATCAATACCGGCACGCGCCAATTTTGGAGCTATTTCGGCAAGCATATAGTCGCGGTATTTTTTAAAAACCACAGCTTTGGATTGTCGAATGGTCTGCTGTCCCAATATTTTCCCCAAGCGAGCATTAATAAGAGGTTCCGGCATCCCATCACTGATCATGACGATTGTTTTGATTCTGCCTGTTTCTGCAGATTCAAGGGTTGATAATGCCGTTTCCAGCGCCAGTCCCATTTCTGTTTCACCGCTTTCTTTTAACTGAGTGGTTAATAGCTGCTGAAAATCTGAAAAATTTGAAGGAATATTTTCAATAAAGTTAAATGCTCCCCTGCCGGCACCCGCCTGCAGCATTTCCAAAACCGCAAGAAATCCGGATGTGAGTGCGTTTGCCGTGGTCAGTGAATCACGTCCGAGTATATTAACGTCTGACGCAAAGGTTATCACAGCAACCCTGTTTTCCGAATTGGCCAACATTAACTGCTCAACGATGAATGCGGCAGCCGGTAAAGTTACTCCGTCCGGATCGGTATTGCGCATAGAGCCGGACCGATCCAGTAAAATGACCATATCCATGGGAACGTCGGTTTGTCCAAATAATATTGCGGTATACAAAAACATGATAAAAAGAACACTTTTTTTCATATTGGTCCGGGTCCTTTTTTTATACTTTTTTGCCTGACGGCCTGGTTCAGGGAAATCAAATTCTTTCCAAGATCGTTTTTTATCCCCTGAATTTTATCAATTGTCTGTATCTTTTTCAAAGTCTTGAATGTGTCAGCTATTCTATCCTTATAAAATTGGGAAAGAAAGGGAATAGTATCTATGACCTTATGTAAATCTGACAATTGATTTTCCAACCGTTCAGTATATTTTTTGAAATCACTGAAAATCTCAAACCTGAAAGATTCGCCGGCTTGCAGTAAATTGTCCAGATTCGTTTTTGTGCTGTCAAATTTTTCCGTATCGGTCTTTATATACCGATTTTGTCGTTCCAATTCCTTTGATCTATTTTCCAGTTCCAGAATGTCTACATACAAATCACTTGATTTTATCGGTTCCGGAGGCATATCAAACTCGGGTGGTTTTTCCCGGGGCTTTGATATTTCATCTTCGACATCACGACAAAATAATTGAATTTTTAAATAATGATCTTCTTCCGCCGGTAATACAGGCGTTGCTGTCTGAATTTGCTGTTGAATAATGTTAAATTTTTTACGAATTATCGAACTATTTGATCTGATTTTATGAACAATTCTATCGATCTGAGCTTTTTTGTCCAGCCAGATAAAAACATTTGTTTTGCACCGTAAAAGTTCGAGATTATTTTTTACACTTTTTAAATTTTCAAAACCCGTTGACATAGCATAATCAACAATCCGTAAATTATTGCAAATTTGTTCCAGATCATCTCGAAGGACTGTATATTTTTTGCTGAGCAGGACGTGTTGTTCAATATCTTTACGCCATTGTTTAAAATGTTGCGAGTACCATGTATGTTTTACTTTAGGTATCATGGCGGTTACCGCTTTTTCGGGGACTGCAAAAACATAACGACCGAATTCAGCATGACGATAAACCATATTACAGTTGACAGGAAGACCATCGGCAAACAATTGTTCAAATTTCAGACAATTCTCTTTGTTCTCACAAATGATATACCCTTGAGAAGATTTGAACCTGTAATGAGCGGGGTTTTTTTTAATTTTGACCGTAATATCTCCGTGAGCCTGGATATTTTTTCGATATTGTGGATCAATTTGGATCATTTCATTTTCCATGGATCCAGGTAAAACGTCTAATAATCCTTTCACCCTAAACAGGAGTCCGTCGCCACCTGGAAAGACCAGATAAATATCTTGCCCGAGAGATAGACGTAATAAACGTAACATATCCCCGGGGAAAACGATGGCATTTGTTTCCTGAAGAATTTCAGGAAAATGGCACCAACTTACAGGAAACGTATAGCGTTGTTCGAAATCGATATCCATAATAATACGATCATTGTATCAATTGAATTTTTTCAAATAAAGGAGCGTTGGTTTTACTCTCTAACGCTTCAGAAACGGCGTCATCCATACCGTCAAATCCATAGGAATATCCATCCGTTTCAGGTTTTGGAATAAAAGCCAACTCATTACATGCAGCCAAGGAAACCAGCGTCTGTAATTCATAAATCCTGGTATTAAAATTTGTTTTAAAGGTTCCGAAAACAGTTTCAATATCGTCTTTACCAACTGTAGCTTTTTTATTCTGAACGGCTTGCTCAAAAGTTCTTCTCAGCACCATTTCCATGGAGCTGCCGCTGTGAAACTGACGGAGTTTTGATATCTTTTCTTTGACAAATTCTTTTATTGCATTCTCAGTCAACAGCTCATTCAGACCGCTTAGCTGGTTGCTAATTCCCTGCAGTACAGAGACCCAATGTGCGGTTGAACCCGGCAGCAGTACCGGAATAACCCTGTCGAACCTCCGTATCATGGCATCGTCCAAAAGGTCGGCGCGATTGGTGGCGGCAATCCATACGACCTTGCCGCGGTTATCATTATCACCCATAAATTCAAGAATCTTGCCGAAGATCCGACCGCTTACCCCGCTATCACCACGGCCCTGGTGCCTGCTGCCGACTGCCTGATCGATTTCATCGATGAAAACAATCACAGGCGCCATATTTTTCAGGAAATTGAGGGTAAAAGATAAATTTCGTTCGGATTCCCCCACCCACATACTGCGGATATCACCCATTTTAACCAAACTGACACCCGTCTCATGTGCCAACGCCTTTGCCAATAATGACTTGCCCGTTCCCGGCGGTCCCGTCAACAGGATACCTTTGGGAACATAATTAATATTTTCCGGATGAACCGTGATATTTTCAAGTGCTTGGCTTACTTTCTGAAAATAGTCCCTGACCTGGTCCAGCCCGCCAATACAGTCAAACGATAACGAACTTTCCATGGGTATCAACATACCCCGGCTGCTGTTTTGAATAACTTCTTTTTTGAATTGTTTGATGAATTCAACAACATCATCAAAGCTCACATCTTTTTTTGAAAAAAAGTGTTTTTTTAATTCAGGAGAATCGTGGGCTTGGTTACAGACTTTTTCAATGTACTGCAAATCACAAATTCCGAATCCCTTGGTCATTTGCACGAAAAAATTCAATTGCGCGTTATTTTTCAAATTGGCATGCAGCACAGACTCTGATAGTTCAAGTTGCCTGATAACCTGAAAAAAGTCTCTTCTGTATTCCGCATCCGGCAACATGATACGAATCGGTAATGTTCCATAACTCTCGTTATACAGTTCAACGGGTAAAAACTCGCGATTGTCGGCGATAAGAATCGACAGATTCCTTTCATAAATGATTCCAGTCCAGCGCTGCAGCATTTCCGTTATATACCGTTCAGTCATGGGGGGCCGTTCCTGTAATAATTTATCGACATAATCGATAATAATCGCGATCGAGTATTCATCACCATCAGTGCTGATAAATGACGTGGACAGAATGTTTTCCAGCTGTGATAATTCTTTGATTACTTTCGAATCTATATTCATGACATCAGCGGCCGGAGTTGTTTTTCCACCTGCTCCCAACTGTTTTATCAGGCAATTTTTTAATTCTTTCGGGTTCGCAGTATTCTCCCCGCCTCTGCCGGGCAGAACAACTGGATTGTGTTTTTCAAAAATGTGAAATCCTGAAGATGCAGAATAATAAACGATTGGATCAAACTTGCGGTAAAAAAGAAAATTAAAAAGGAATTCTCGCATTGGGAGGACGGAAGGGCCCTGATATAAAAACGATGTTTCCAATTTATTGCCTTTTTCTGTGCCGGTTGTATCCCCTGATTCAGCTTCTGCTGTGGCCGTCTCGTTTTTTTGTCCTGCATTTGGAAAAGGCCAAATAAAACTATCGTAAATATTGCCATCCAGTAAAAACTGATGGTAATGATTTACATAATACTGATTTATTAATTCAGCAATCCAGCGGGGAATTTGTTTATCCTGCATTACTAGTCCTCCCTTAGTCTTTTTCTCTCGTAATTTTCATCCCTTCTTGCACCATTTTTGCCTTGAACCGGAGTTTTCAATAACCGGTACATATCCTCTACGCTCGCTTCGATGGGCCACTTGACATTATTACCGTTGATTGATATGATGTTGTCTTCAACCAATTCAATTTGAATCCCCGGTTGTTCCCGCGACCATTGACGCTGTAAGTTCTGGACTGCAGATTTTAAAAGTTTACCGTTAAAAAATGTCATCGCTTCTCTGAAATTCAAAAGTACTCCCAAAGATTCGATCTCCCGCGCAAATGCAGAACCCTCTTTGATCCATTCACTTTTATCCGCATACCCAGCTTGGTCAACAGAAAAACTTAATACATCCGGTTGACGGGTTGATATTTCCGGCAACAACAGGTGCACGGTGACTTTTTTCCCATCAGGTTTTTTACCAGTTAATACCAGATATCGACCACAAGAACTTGTTTGTTGTGATATACTGGTATAACCACGATTATCCAAAGCCTGTTGAACCGACATTATTGTCTCAATAAACCGGTGTTTTTGATCGGCCTGTTCAGCTTCCCTTTTCAATAGCTTCAACTTCTCTTTCAGATTTGCCACATCGTCATCCGACAGGTTGCCGGCTTCAGCTTTTATCTGTAAATCGAAATACAACTTTTGAAATCTTTTTTTTGAGTCCTCAGACAAACGGTCATTCATAATCGGAATTACGTCATACTCTTGTTTGATCCTGAGCAGTTTAGATAGATCGGCAATTTTTTCCTCACTCAAGCTTTTCAGTTTTTTTACCAAAGCCCTGTAGGGATTGGTTCTGACCAATTGTCTGAGATTATCATAATTATGGCTGGACTCTGCCAGTTTTTCTTTGATTTCGCGGACCATTTCGGGATAAAAAAGGGAAATTGAGTTCGCACAGACGGAATTGATTTGCGCAATCAATTCAGCCATCTCATTTTTTTCCTGTTGTTTCAATTGGGCAAGCTTCCTTTTTTGGTCTTCCAACACTTTTTCCCGGTTTTGGATTTCCCATGCCAATTTTTCCTGGCATTTTTGAATCTCCCGGGTAATCTTTTGGCTGATATTGTTGCGTAAATTTTTACTTTTTTCATATTCTTCCCTGGCCGATTTTTCATCACGAAGAAGGTCGAGTTTTTTCTGCAAAAATACTACGGACTCTTCATTGGGAATTGCAGCTTGATTTGCCAGTTTTTCAAAAGAAGGAATTTTAAAATCATCCGGCTTATGTATATTTTCCATAACCGCGCGAATTTCTTTCTGTGCACGCTGGACCTGTTCTTTTGCCAATTGGTCCGCCTTATCGTAAACAGTGTTATATATTTCATTGGAAAGACGTACGGCTCCCCGGCATAAAGCAACACCAGCTTTAACCCCCACTTTTGCTGCAAGGAAAGTCAAAGCAATAGGAGCAATTGCTAGAGCAGCAATCACTTCTGGAGATACCGAACTACCTCTTTTTGCTCCGCTCAAAATTTCCCCACTTTTAACAATCATCATAACAATGTTGTGAATCATTATAATAAAAATTATTAATGATATCAAGAGAAAATATTAAAGTAATCCGGAGACATGGTCCGTGTCATCCGCGTTTCATAAACGGCTTTTCCAATGATAGGTTACATCCCAACTGTGCCCTATTTGTGCCCAATTTATATCAAAAAGTACGAATAAATCCCAAAAGATTACAAAATATCTCAAAAACCTATTATCTACAAAACACACTAATCCATTGTTTCATAAAGATTTGTAAAATCATCATCTTAGGGAGGTCTGGTACATAAAAGGCACCCGCAGGTTTAGGAAACCGCTGCTCTATCCTAACTGAGCTACAGGGGCGGATTTAAGTGAGATAATTATACAAAAATTTGTCATTAAATTCAAGGGGAATTTTTGCACATCATATACCGTTTTGATATCTTGAGCTGTTTGGTGCGGTTCCGTCACTTTAATTGTTCTCAAGAAAAGAATAGTAACGGAACCGCACCCTACAACTCCCTTTTGTTTCTTTATTCACATCTTTTTAATATCGGCCCCATTGCTATACGATATTTGTTTTTGTTAATTTGGACTCGAATAGCCAAAGAATCGTTATCAATATTCGTTTCCAATAAATAATTCTTTCTAATTGGCTTTGAAAAAATGACGAATATTGGCTTAGCAACATAAAAAATTCTTTCATCGACAGGAATTTTTCCATGTTTAGCAATAACATATTCATAATCACCCGATTTATTTTTTATTTCAATCATAAAATTTTCATCCCACTCGGGATCATAAATGACTAACTGAGAGACACCGATAAATAATGAATCGTTTAAAATAGCATAATACTTGGCTTTATCACATAGTGTTAAACTAGCAAAGCTTGCTATTATATTATCTCCAGAGACGTACTCTTCTCCGCTCTTAATAAATTCTTGCCAAGATTCGGCGTGATTATTTTTTACAGGATTTTTATCACAGCAAATCAAGACGCTTAGGAGTTTGTTGGACTTGCGGAATGATCAAAAACAAATACTCCATTCACCACATCTCTCACCGTAAACGGTGAAATCCCCCAAAACTCTAATTACACTTGACTTTGTGGGGGGATTTGGGTATTTTTTTCGGTGGTGGGGAGTTTACATTTTTCTTCTAATTACTTCCGTAAATCTTATGCAGGATTTCATCCCTGTCAACATGAATAATTTTCATTGACAATTATAAAAAAAATCATTAAAATCTTACCAGTAAGACTAATAAAGGAGATTTTATGTCTATTATTGAAACAACAAAAATGTCATCAAAAGGTCAAGTGGTCATTCCTGAAAATATAAGAAAAAAACTTGGTCTAAAGCATGGTTCACAATTTATCGTTGTCGGTGACAAAGATGTGGTCATTTTGAAATCAATTACACCGCCTTCAATGGATGAGTTCGAACATCTTGTTTCTCAGATTAAAATGCAGGCGAAAGAGGTCGGTTTAAAAGAAAATGATATACATGAGGCTATAAAGCGAGCAAGAGGAAAAATTTGACGATTGTACTGGACACCAATGTATTAATGTCAGGGATATTTTTTTCAGGCATTCCGAATACAATTTTAAAAGCGTGGAAAGAGAAAAGAATTCAGTTCGTTATTTCAGCAGAAATATTGGACGAATATATCAGAGTCGCTGAGATACTCTCTATAAAATATGAGGGAATAGACATTTCAGAGGTTTTAAATTTAATCGCAATGTATTCAGAAATTATTCAACCGGCTGCTTTGCCTAATCAAATTTGTGAAGATAAAGATGATGATAAATTTCTGGCGTGCGCAATATCTGGACAGGTTGATATTATTGTGAGCGGTGATAAACACCTTCTTGATGTTTCTGGATTCAAAGGAATCCGGATAATGAAGCCAAGGGCTTTTTATACAGAATTTTTGCAATGAGATGAAAATTTCACTAACTTTCGGACACTATTTCACGAGAGATTCGAACACCTTTGACCAATGTGTTATCGAGGGCCACGTTCATTCTCTACCTTTAGAGCCTCAGGGTCATCATAATTCCCCACATGACTCCAGGCTCAGTATAATGTAATTGGCCCAATAAAACCGGCCAATATATTAATATCCCATCCCTCCACAAAGTAATATGTGAGTAACGGGGGGAAGGAAAGCTAAGCTTTATTTATCATTTGCGACCCATCCCGCTTGGCGGGATGGGTCGTAAATAACATTGCAAGCTATGTTTGCACTCCCCGATTACTCACATACTACCAAATGGATAAAGCTATCCGCTGGTGTTATAACAAAATTTTTATTCTTTTTTCATCTTTGCTTCTTAGTATTTTGAAAGGATATAAAAGGCTTTTTTCTTGTCACCTCGGTCTGAAATCAAACCCTTCCTGTTCCAGAAATCCTGAATCCGGGGCAGGTGACGGCGCGGAGAACGGAAATCTTTGAGAATCCAGGGGGTAACACCCTGGATAAAAGGAACACTGTCAATCATATCAAGCGTATGTTTATAGACTCTTTCCTGATATTCTTCGGACCAGCGGGTGAGTCCATCACCATGCAGGCCGTAAAGAGCGCCTGCACCGAACTCACTGATAATCACCGGCTTGTTTAAAGTGCTCTCCCACTTTATCTTATCCGCTTTATCCGGCAGCCCGTCATACCGGCCGATGTACTCATTGCAACCAAGCACATCCAAATATTCAACAAAATTATCTCTGCAAAATTAATTTCTTTATGTCGGAAAAATGACCGGCCTGCAGCTTGCAGAAATAAATCCCGCTTGGAATATTTTTTGTAAACCAATTAATTTGAAAAACACCTTCTTTTTGGTATTTGTTGACAAGGATGTCCATTTCCTGGCCGGCAAGATTATAAATTTTAATTGTAACAAAACCAGGTTCAGGTAATGAATATTTGATGGTTGTTTTTGGATTAAATGGATTGGGGTAATTTGGGAACAACTTGAAAACGTGCGGAATGGACTCACGGGATTTGGCGATGTCAACCTCACCGTTGACTGTAACAAAAATCGGCCGGCTGTAAAGTGTCAATGCCTCGGCAATCGTATTTGTAATTTTACAGATATATGAACCCTGATCCGTTTCCTCAGCTTGTTCGATCGTGTAAAGATTGCTGTTCGCTCCGGGAATATCGATGTCGTCTTTTTGCCATTGATATTCATTTGCCATACCGCCAACTGAAACGGATAAAAACAGTTGCGAACCTTTATCGATAGTGGTGTCCTGTTTTATTCCGATACTGTCCTGCGGAGAATAGGAAAAATCCGGCACAAACATATTCGGTTCGATATCTTTAAAAGTAAATTTATTGTTTGCTATTTTCAATTCAACTAGGCTTGTATCCAATGATAAATCGGGCAAATCTGTAAATTGATTAAAATTGAGAATGAACTTTTCCAATTTTGGCAGATGCGCAAGGCCTTCAGGAATCGGCCCTGAAAATTGATTGCCATCCAGTCGTAAACGGATCAGGTTGAATAGATGCCCCAGTTCAACCGGAATTGTACCGGCCAACTGATTTGCTGATAGCTGCAAATCTGTTAATCCGGTCAAGTTACCAATCTCTTTTGGTATTGTTCCTTCGAATTGATTATGGGAAAGCAACAACATTGTCAAGTTGACCAGTTGTCCTATTTCAGATGGAATTGGGCCTCCAAACTGATTTCCATTAAGCCGCAATTCAGTTAACAGAGTCAGATTTTTTATCTGGCTTGGAATCGAACCTGAAAGCTGATTTTCGTACAATCTCAGTGTTTCTAAACTGGTCAAATTCCAAATTCCTGCCGGTATTGTACCTGTCAATTGATTCCTGTGCAGGCTGAATGATGTCAACGCGGTCAGATTGGCTATTTTTTCCGGGATAGTACCTTCGAGCGCGTTCGAATGAAGATTAAGATATTCTAATTTCTCAAGTTTTCCAATTTCAGTCGGTATGGTACCTGTCAGCCGATTGTAATAGAGTGCCAGCACTTGCAGATTTATCAGATTGCCAATTTCAGCAGGGATGGATCCGGATAACTGATTTTGATTTAAATCTACATAGGAGCCTGTCGGACTCGAAGATTTCTATTTTTATAAATAATTGATTTTTATGCATTTAAAATTTTAGCTTCAAAATTAGCGGTGTAGAAAAAACAAATACTTATGATACAAGTCCGACAGGCTCATAGGTTAAATTTAAAAGATTCCCAATCTCGGGGGGGATTTCACCTGACAGTTCATTACCATACAAGGTCAACTCCCGTAAACTCGACAAAGCGCCAATTTCCGGTGGAATACTGCCTTTTAAATTATTCCAATTAAGAGTGATATCTATGACTCGATTTTCTTGTATGGTAATACCGTGCCATGACGAAACCGGTCCACTGAGCCAGTTGGTATTGTTGTCCCATTCAGCGCCATTGGTGCTCTCGTAAAAGGCAACCAATGCCAGTGAATCCTGTTCAAAAACCTGTGCCGGAAGAACATGTTTCACACCATTTAGCAGAATAACAACAAAAACGATCCAAACAGTAACACTGAACTTTTTCATAACCACCTCTTTGCTATATTCTTTTCGACAGTTAATATATTCCCAGACATCTATTGAATCCCGGATAAGAATGTGAGATTTGAGTTTCGATCGCAGACATAATTTGTTTGGTTTTAATAAATTCATGTAACTAACTATGCCCCACTGCTTTGCTATTGCGTCAAGCATCTCACTGGGTCAAGCATCCAATTTTTAATTTGAAATTGATTTTATACTTAATTATACATTTATGGTTTTTTTTTTAAGATAGTATGAATTTTGTTTAATTTCAACAAAAATTCGAGGATTTTGCACCGTTCGAAAGTCAAATAACATTTATCAGATAAAGTGCTGTATTTCGCTTGGCCGGTTGTTGCTCGGTAAAAAAAAATTGTATGAGGTTATTATATTTTGTAATTTCACGCTAATAAATCAGTATCCAGGGGTGACAGGATTTCAATAAAAACTGCCCAAAAAATCCTGACCACAGGAGTAAAGATGAACATACGACATCAGAATCCAAGGGCGATTAAACAAATCAAACCATTTTCATACGTCTCCCAAAAATTTGAAGGGAAGAAATAAAATGTTTAAACGGACGAGAATATTCTTCGGGATTTGTTTACTTTTACTGGGATCAGCCGGTATTCCAAAATTCAATTTTTTCATTTATGCAAAAACCGTTCACTCAAAAGCATCAATTCATTCTACTAAATCCGGCCAAAGGACCTATATACCACCTATCAGTTATGGTCCGGAATTTTATTTTAACGACATTAAGACCGAAGACGTCCATTCCATACCGTTATCGAAGGACTATTTCCTGATCGCTTTTCAGGATGACGGCAATGATGAAAAAGGTGCTGCTGTTGTCGGGCACGTTTCCGGCAAAGATATAGTATGGGGTGAAAAAACCATATTTAACGGATCACCTACATATCACCTTTCCGCTGCACCGCTTTCCTCTCAAAAGTTTGTAATCGCCTATCAGGATTTCAACAGGGCCAAAAATGGTGTATTTATTACCGGCACCTCCACCGATGGCCAGATCGTTTGGGGGAATGAGCTGTTTTTTAAACGGCAGTTTGTCAACTTTACCGATGTAACAGGGCTGTCGGAAAATCTGTTTATTGTGGCCTATCAATACACACTTGATAACAACACTTATATCGGTGCTGTCAGATCGGTTCAATTGAACGGCCAGAATATTTCGTTGGGCGATGAAGTGATTTTTGCCGATGACGGTTTGGACGTTATGCAGATCAAGAAAATCACAGATTCGACCTTCGTGCTTCTGTTTGAACATGAATTCCCGGATGATCGGATATTCCTGCGAATTGGACAGGTAAAAGGACAAAACATAACGCTGGCGTTTGAGTCCACAATTATCGAGCCCGATGCATTTATGGGCGCCGTAGCCGCCGTAAACGATACCAGTATTGTCGTTGCATACAACCGCCGGGCCGATCAATCCATTCAAGATTACAGAATTTGATCTTTCCATCGGGAGCTCGACCGATATCAAAAATATTGAAAAAGTAAAGCTGTATTACCAGGGTAGCGATTTCCCGGCCGAAAAACTGTTGTTCGCAGAAACCAATATCTCGCCGGATGGTTCTATCAAATTACTTTCTGATTTTTATCTTCCGGATCCGCTGACGACCTTTTTAATCACTTTTGATACCAGTCCCGTTGCCATTTCTGGAAGTCCTCTGCAGGTTGTATGCCATCATATTACTGTGAATGGCATAAAAAAAGATGTTGCAGAGCTCGGTACAGGACCGGTTTATATCACCACCTTCGATGCGGATCCCGGCCTTACTTATCAAAATACAAAAGAGGGCTCGATAGCCGTCGTGCAAAACCAGTATTATGATTTCACGGGCAGTTACACCATCGAGGCCTGGGCTGCAATTGACAACGGGGGTACAGGCAATGGTAATATCGTGTCCAATCATCAGAACTGGGGCGGACTCCGCAGAGGAGTGGCCCTTGAATACAATTATGATAACGGTATACATGCATTATTCGGAAACAAAGCATCCTTTCTGCTGGCCTTCCCAGGGCCTGGTTAAATTTGACGGCATCACGGTACAGGGCCAATTTATTTGTGCGTTCAAGCAGGAACAGGAACAGGGTACTTTACCGGCACCAGCGATACCGCATAAATTCAGTCTTGACCAAAACTATCCCAATCCCTTTAATCCCGAAACGACCATCAAATATTCCCTGGATGAACAAGAGCATGTTTTTTTGGTTGTATATAATGCATTAGGCGAACAGGTGGCCGTACTGGTGGACACACAGCAGCAGGCCGGATCTCATTCAGTCATTTGGAACGGAACTGCAGCCAACCATGGCAATCTCTCATCCGGTATCTATTTTTGTAAAATATTCGCAGGATCGTTCACAAGAATGAAAAAAATGATATATATGAGATAACATGAAATAGGCAATTGGCTCGATTTCGGAGTTGCTGTCGAAATATCTTTCGTATAAAACGATCGAAAGAATGATCCCAACTATCTCAAGAATTTTATTCTACAAATCCTGTTGATTATCAGAAACAAAAATATGACTACTCCGATCGATAGAGTCCTTTGAAGAAATAAATTTGAAAAATAACATCAGACAACACAAGAATCCTTGCATTTTTCCTAAAAACTGCTTTATTATGATTACTCAATGGAACGGAAGCAATTTAGGCGGAAATCTTATGAAAAATTTAAAAAATTTTTTCCGGATGACGGTATACTTTTGGATCATCTGGTACGTAAATCTGGCCGCACAGCCATTCAGTTTTTCGATTACATCCGACCAGCGCTCGTATACGACGATGGAAAACTCAACACAATTTAAAGGTGTCTGTCTGGCCATCGCCGAACGACAACCGACACTGTTTATGATCAGTCCCGGAGACATCGATCCTCCCGATAGAATTCTGCAAAACCTGCAGATGTGGAT
>JAFGEC010000226.1 GCA_016931775.1 Candidatus Zhuqueibacterota bacterium
GGGGGGACGGTGCGACGCATCTCCGTTTTGGGTGGGTTAGATATTCAAAATATAGGTTAAATATCATGCAACGATGCGTCGCACCTACAAAAGTCCCCCCCCCGTTACTCATATATTACGCAAGTTTTGTTTTTTTATCTTTTAAAAGTGATTCGTTTTTTAGAGTCGGCTGGGACGATATGGAATAAATAGTGCCCCGAAATTCACCGGGTTTCAATTAACCTTTTGAAAACTGCTCATTTTTTTGTACATTGATGTACATTAATTATAGGATAAGGAAAAAAATATGGTGACAGTGACATTTACTGAATTTCGCAAACACGCTTCACAATATTTCGATCGTGTGGAGAACGGCGAGGTCCTTCTTATTCTACGCCATGGCAGAGCAATCGCAGAAATTTCGCCGTCTGACCAGGATGACATAAAAATACCTTTATGGAAAAAACCGGGCTTGAGGTTATCCATTAAAGGTAAAAGTCTTTCCCACACGATTTTGGAAGAACGGGAAACATTAAGATGAAAACCTTTTTTGATACTTCTGCTTTTGCGAAAAGATTTTTTGAAGAGTCTGGAAGCGAAAATGTCGAAAAAATTTGTTATAATTCAACTTATTTAGCACTAAGTATTGTTTGCTTGCCGGAAATTATTTCCGCCTTGAACCGGAGGTTGAGGAAAAAAAATATCAACAGTTTTCAATACTCTATGGTAAAAAATAGACTTCTCGAGGAAGTTGCTGATGTGACAATATTAAACATTACACCGGCGGTCGTAAAAAGATCAATTGTACTATTAGAATTGAACATTTTGAGAGGAGTGAATTCGTTACATATCGCCTGTGCCTGTGAATGGGGGGCTGAATTGTTTGTATCAGGAGATAAACATCAGATACTTGCAGCGGAAAAAGCGGGTCTAAAGGTTCAGATCGTATGATAACCAGGCATTATTTGATAAATATTTTTGACAAACACTCGACATAGTGAGACAACAAGGGAAAATTCGACTCAACAGAAGGGAACTAGGAATCAGAGGTGACAACATTATGAAATACTTAAAAAAAACCTGGGAATTATCTAACCGGTGTGTTCACTATTGAACAGAAAATGGACGATTATTTTTATTGCCCTGATTGTGCCAATCGGACTGGCCACCAAATTTTATTCCGGCCCGGGCGGTGAATGGATTTTGTATTATTTGGGCGGTATTCTGTATGTTGTTTTCTGGTCTCTGGTGGTTTTTTTGATATTCCCGAACGTTGCTACATGGAAAATTTGTCTGCTGGTATTTCTTGCTACCGGTGGCGTTGAATTTCTTCAATTATGGCATCCTGATTTTCTGGAAGCCATTCGAAACAATTTCCTGGGACGCACGTTATTAGGGACAACGTTTGTCTGGCGTGATTTTTTTTATTATTTTATTGGATTTTTGATTTCTTTTATGTTACTTGAATTGCTATTAAAAATAGAATCGCTTAAAAGAAATAAATAGTGGTTTTTTAGCTAAAAGAGGAGAGACCCCGATGAAAAAAATACTCGTTTTAATAGCCGTCGTGCTGATGCTGGCGTTGAGTTGTGCCCCGGGACCGAATCCTTCGAAAAATGTGTTGGATAAAACAGGCGATGTGGCGGGATTTTGGCTTGGATTGTGGCACGGCTTTATCGTTTTGTTTACCTTCATCGGATCATTGTTTTCTAAAAGTATAACGATTTATGAGGTTTATAATAACGGTACATGGTACAATCTGGGTTTTCTGTTGGGAGTTGCCAGCTTTTTCGGAGGCAGTGGCGGCGGTGCCGGCCGGCGTTCGAAATGCGATTGAGTGATGAATTATGGTTAAGTTTGGCTCATCCCGGAATGGCTTTTTCCGTAAATGCTGTAGAGCCATCCTGCCCGAGACCGGAAAAGGTGCATCCGGCAGGTGCAGGTGAAAAATATCGTGCGATTGCTCCGGAAATTTTATTGGACTCTGAAAACAATGAGAAAACAGCATCCCATTAAAAAGATTGGATGATTATCATGTCAAACAATGAATACATGACATCCCGAGAAAGAGTTCTGTCCGCCCTTCAATTTAAGGAACCCGACCGCGTACCGATTGATTTGGGCGGCTTTCAGACCGGAATTCATTTAAAAGCTTATCAGGCGTTGCTGGAATATCTGAATTTGCAGGAGGATATTGTTGTTCTGGATCCCGTCCAACAGCTGGCGAAACCCAGTGAAGCCGTTTTAAACCGTCTTCATGTGGATACAAGATATATAACTTCCCGTACTCCCGATGGATTTGATGCAACGATAAAACAGTCTGTCCGAAACAATCGAAAATGGCACGATCTCACCGACGAGTTCGGTGTCGTATGGTCAATGCCCGACGACCAGCAGTTATACATGGATATTTCTTTTAATCCGCTTGCGGAAGCAACCATAAAAGACCTCGATAGTTATTCCTTTCCTGACGGCAAAGATCCTTCCCGTTTTTCGGGCGTGCGTGAACAGGCAACTTACCTGAGAGAAAATACACCTTTTTCCATTGCAACCAGTATCGGCGGCGTGGTTTATGAATATTGCTGGTACATGCGTGGGCTCGAGCAGTGGTTTATTGACATGATCGAGCAACCCCGTTTTTGCGAGGTTTTGCTCGACCGGACCCTGACGTATTGGCTGGATTATTATACGGGATTATTAAGTGAAATCGGTGATCTTGTCGATGTGGTCATGATCGGTGACGATTTAGCCGGACAGGAGGGACCGCTGTTTTCGCCCGATTTTTACCGCCGTATTATTAAACCGCGGCAAAAACATCTCGTTCAGCGTATAAAGTCACTTACGACCGCCAAGGTTTGGTATCATACCTGTGGCGCGTGTTCGGTATTTATCCCGGACCTGATCGATCTCGGGATCGATATTTTAAATCCCGTGCAGATTGGCGCCCATGGTATGGATCCAATTTACTTGATGAAAACCTACGGCGAAAAGGTCGTGTTTTGGGGCGGTGGCATCGATTCACAACATGTACTACCTTATGTCAAACCGATTGAAATACGGCGTCATGTGAAACGGAACATGGCCGTATTTAAACCGGGCGGTGGGTATGTTTTTAATAACGTCCATAATATTCAGGCAGGTGTACCCGCGGCAAATATTGTTGAACTGTTTGATGCAGCTTATGAATATGGATTTTATGATTCTAAAAGATGACTGGCATCCTGTTCTCACGGTTGCTGTGTTTTTTGGGATGTTTGTGACTGTATTAAAATTATGCACTTTTATCTATCGGAGTACCTGTTAAAAATCGCTTTCCATCTCCGGCTGTTTTTCTGCTCCCAGCATATCGATTTGTTTTAATCCTTTTGCCTCCAAGGCTTTATAACAATCCGGCAAGTCAAAATACTTTAACACGTCCGGCAGCAGGCAGGACAGCGGCCAGGCATAGTGCTTGGATTCGGCGATGTCCGTATATGACGTCAGTGCATATTTTAGCGTCACCTGTACGACCTGATCGTTCATCAGCGCTGCAAAGGTGGCGGGTAACGCACCCCAACCCTTGCCGACAAGATGAACGTTTTCATGGCCGTGGCTGCGCAGCCACTGTAAAACCCGCAGAACATCCAGTGTCCTTTGGCCGACATAGGGCTTGTCCAGCATGATACCGTGGATGGCGTAAAAATAATCGTTGCCGTAAGGATCAAAAAATGAATCAGGCTGCCCGGTGACCGGTTTCGACTCCCCGATACCGCGCACATCGCAGGTGTAAACGATTGATTCCGGCTCGCCGGCGATTAATTCACGAATGAGTGGTTCGTTGCGCAGTTCGTCATCAGCGGACAAGTGTGAGATGTAGAGGATCGCCCGTTTGTTCGTGATTTGCGGCCGTGATAACATTCTTTCCTCGTTCAAACGGTATACAACGGCAAAAATATCCGGTTCCGTTTCAACCGCAAAAGCGGAAAAATGCGGCAACGGATAATCCCTCGGCTGCAAATCCCGGAGAATACGAAATTCGGGTGGACCGGATTCTAAGATATGGCTGTCCAGTTTGAGTGTATTCGCAACTGTCCGTATAAGATCGGCTTTTGAAGTGAGTCCGGATCGTTTTTTTGCCAATTTTTGCGACAGTTCGCGTGTATAATCATAAATCGGCCTGGAATACAATTCCACCACCTGGCCGTGTGGAGTGCTCCACAGTTTTTTTTCATCCTCCAGAACCAGCTCCGGTTCGGATTCCGAATTCGATATCCCGGTTATACCGTTGAACCAGCGGTACATAGCCTCGCGGTTTTCCCGGGTGTATCCGTGTGCTGTGGGACCGATAAAAATTTCGACGTTCTTTTGATAACCCGCAAGAGAGTAGAGCCGGCTCAATCGCTGATACGCCTCAATAGATCCGCGTACATCAAAAAAGTCCTTCTCTTTTGCCAGAATGATCACCGGTTTGGGCAACATGGCTGCCAAAAAATCTGCATGATCCAGGCCCAAAGCCAGTGCTTTGGGCGGACATTGCTCGGTGTCAGCCGATAGTTCATTTTCCGCGTTACGGCGAAAGGTGGTGACAAAACAACTGGGCGCAGCCATAGACCAGCGATCCTCCACACCGCACAGCCAGGTCGTCATAGTACCGCCGCCTGAATTGCCGGTAACGCCGATTTTATCCGGATTTACCTCAGGACGGGATTGCAGGTAATCCAGCGCACGAATACCATCCCACGCCCGCCAGGAGCCGATAAACTCACCGACCAGAAATTGCTGATTCCCGGCGTAAAGGTGTTCTCGAACGCCAACACCGATGGTGGATTCCAGTTTGTCGTCGGTATACTGCAGCCGCTCGCCCTGGCTGATGGGATCGTAAATCAACACCACGTAACCTTGGCGGACTAATCCCTGGGCAAATGACTGATACGCCTCGGCTGCTTTGCCGTTGTTCGAATGGCCGCAGGTTCCCACCACGCCGGGTAACGGGAAGGTGCGGTCTTGAGGAATATAGACATTTGCTGTAACCAGAAAATCCGGGCGGCTTTCAAAAATAAGGTTTTCGATGCGATAGGTTCCTCGGTCATACACGGCGGTGATTTGTGGATGAAGGGGTGTCTTTTCCGGCCAGGTGCCGAAGCTTTGTTTGATTTTTTCACGAACCTCCCGCACGTATAATTCCACATCCTGGCTTGTCGCGAGGTTTGATCTTTTTTGTATACCCCGCTGTTCCACCAGACGTATCTGCCGGACCAGATATTCCTGCATCATCCTGGGGAAACGGTTGAGGGGTTTGTCGTGTTTATTTTCATCAGCGGCAAAAACATCGGCGCTGAATTGTGAACAAGTTGTCAGGCAAGCTAAAAGAATAAAAACCCCGGCTTTTATTCCGGATAAGAAATTTGATTTTAAACGTGCTGGCATTATTTTTTCCATCATTTTATGATCCGGACTCATTTACTTCAATATAACAAAAGTGAATATAAAAGCAAATTGGTTTGCTGTCATGGGGAATTCTTGAAACAATTATTTTTGCTTCGCCGTATGGAACAAATAGTTAAAGGTATACATTAAAAAAATTGAAAAAGAGGCTGAATGGAGTAATTGGGATTTCGTTAAATGGCACATAACAAAAGAATAGGCCGGCAATCGACTCACGTGCTTCGTCAAATGGCGGAACAATCGTTTTCCAGGGTGGCGGGCGCTCCTCTTGTAACGGGAAACCGTATCGAGCTCTTGAAGGATGCGTCGGATAATTATCCGGCCTGGCTGGAAGCTATTGAAGCGGCACGCCGGACGATCTATATGGAGATGTATCTTGTGCATAATGACAACATCGGACGCCGGTTTGCCGGTCTGCTGGAAGCCAAAGCCAAGGAAGGTGTTAAAGTAAGGGTGCTATACGATTGGCTTGGGCGGGTTGGTTATTATGTTCCGCAGCATCTTTGGTCACCATTACGAAAAGCCGGCGGAGAAGTGAGAAGCTGTAATCCGCCACGATTTGATAATTTTCTTGGGTGGACGAGCCGGGATCACCGAAAAGTGCTCTGTGTGGACGGCAAAGTTGCGTTTGTCTCCGGTCTGTGTATCGGTCAGGATTGGATCGGGCACCCCGAACGCGGCATACCGGGCTGGCGTGATACCGGGGTTCGGATAAAAGGCCCCGCTGTCGCAGATATTGAAGAGAGTTTTGCGGCAAGCTGGCAATTGTGGGGTGAAGCGATCCCTGTTTTTGAATTTTCTTCGAGGGAGGAGATTGTTCCTGCAGGTGATCAAGCTCTGCGTGTGATTGCCACCACACCGGAAACGTCAAAACTTTTTCAACTGGATTTGTTGATGACGGCTATCGCACGGGATACCCTGTGGCTGACCGATGCTTATTTTATGGGAACAAAGCCATATCTTCAAGCATTGTCCGCTGCCGCACGGGATGGCGTAGATGTCCGGCTTTTGGTGCCCGGGGGAAGCAACGTTCCGGTCATCAATATTTTTTCAAAGACACTCTACCGGCCTTTGCTCAAATCGGGTGTGCGGATATTTGAATGGAACGGCCCAATGATGCATGCAAAATCCGCCGTTGTGGACAGGCGTTGGGCACGGGTCGGATCTTCAAATATTAATATAATGAGTTTTTTCGGCAATTGGGAATTGGATATTGCTGCCGATGATGAAAAATTTGCAGGTGAAATGGAGGATATGTATCTGCAAGACTTGGAAAATTCCACGGAACTGTTTTTGGCAGGACAGAAAATGTTTTTTTCGCCCCGCGAACTGTCGCGACAGGGCAAGTTAGCTCACTCCCTGAGACAGAATATCCGAACAGGTACACTGATCGTTCGAAATGCTATGCGTTCGGGTGCATCCCACTCACGGCCTGTGGAGCCTGAAGCCGCCGGGGCTTTGGTAACGATTGCTGTGACCTTGTTGGCTTTGACGGTTCTGATTTATTTTTTCCCTGCAGTTTTGATCTTTCCTCTTCTTTTTATAACGACATGGATAGCCGCGATATTTTTTACGCGCGCCGTCCGGTTGCGGCTCAAAGCCAAAAGACACATGAAAAAAGAAAAATAAATCTCTCTCCGGTTAAAATCAGAGACCGGTTATGAAACATTATTTCCCGTAATTCTGTATATTCATTAAAAAAGTGAAAACCGCTTTGAAATTATTGTTTTTTACATTTTTTTTCTTGATTATCCTTCTTTGTGGGATCACGCCGGCAGGCACTGCCGGATCGGATTTTTGGGATTCACGGTATACGGCTCATTTTAACGTTCAATCCGGCCTGCCGAATAGTACCGTTACGTGTATATGTCAAACTCGGGATGGATTTATTTGGCTGGGGACGTTTGCCGGCCTGGTACGTTTTGACGGCGTTTTTTTTAAACATTTTAACCGCTGGAATACTCCTGATCTTAAAAACGATAGAATTCAGGCCCTGTTTGCGGACCGTGAGGGAAAACTTTGGATCGGAACAGCCGGCGGTGGATTGGTGTCCTATGATAGCGGAAAGTGGCAGTGTTATACCGTTGCCGAAGGCCTTTCCAACGATCATGTCAGAGCCATTACGCAGGACCGTGCGGGATACCTGTGGATCGGCACGGATTACGGATTGAACCGGAAAAACGCACAGGGATTTGATATTTTTACCGCCAAAGACGGCCTGCTGGACAATCTGATCACTTCTCTCGCTGTCGATCTGCATGGCACGTTGTGGATCGGTACCCTGCAGGGGGGTATCTCGCGCTGGGAAAATTTGTACATGAGGACATTCGGCCCCCAGGACGGCTTGCTGAACACCCAGATATTTGCCGTCTATCCCGACCGTTTGGGGAATGTGTGGGTGGGAACAGGTTCCGGGGTTTTTGTGCTCAACCCGGAAACCGATCGTTTCGTTCGCATTCCTGGCACGTCATACACGCCCGTTACGTCTTTTATGCCTTCAGGACATGGCGGTATGCTGATCGGCACAATGGCCGATGGGGTGAAATTTTATAACGGCGTAATGACGGACGGACCTGCGTTACCGGATGATTATATCCATAACCTGTTGATGGATAATTTAGAACGTTTATGGATTGGTACGCACAATGCGGGATTGGTGCAGGTGCGGCAACGGATTGTGGGCAACATGACTTTTGGTTCCGAGCAAGCATCGGCTGTTGTGACCGCCGTTCTAAATGATGGAAAGGGCCGGCTATGGATCGGCAGCAAGGAAAAAGGATTGTGGTTTGTAGAAAACGAAATAATCCGGCAATTCGCCGTAGATCAGGCACGTTTTTCAGACAGTACCATAAACAGTCTATGCAGTGACAGCAGCGGAACGGTTTGGGTCGCAACCGCCGGTTTGGGTATTGCTCGAATTTCCGGCGATCGTGTGACCTGGTACACTTCTCAACAGGGCCTCGCATCGGATAACGTTACCGCTGTTTACTGCCGTCGTCATGGGGAAGTGTGGATCGGTACGGATTCGGGGCTTTGTATGTTTGGAAACGGAGAGATTTCCCGTGACCACGGATTCCAAGACCTGCCGGTTTTGCCGGTTCGCGTGATCCAGCCGGATTTGCAGGGGGATTTACTGGTTGGTACGGTTGATGGTTTGTACCGGCTCTCTGAAAAAAAGGTAGAAAAAATATCGAATGGGGAGATCAGTGCGCTTTGGCTCAACGATAAAGAAACCTTGTATATCGGAACAAACGGCGACGGATTGATACAATTATCCGGCGGTGTAATAAAGACCTGCACCACGCAAAACGGTCTGATTGATAATTTTATCACCGGACTTTACCGGTCAGTTTCCGGTAGTTTGTGGATTGGCACGTCAAAGGGCATTATGTGCCTTAATTCAGCGCAGTTGGATGCTTTTTTTAAAGCCGACAGTTCTTTTCTGTTTCCTTTGATACTGGACAGTTCGTGCGGCCTGAAAAATAGCCGTTGCAGCGGATACGGATTGTCCGGCGTTTCTGCCGCTCGAGGATACATTTATTTCCCCACCGCCGGCGGATTGGCGGTTTTTTCTCCGGAAAAAGTGTTTGCTGTTAAAGAGACACCGATAGCATTTATTGACGAAGTTAGCGTACAAAATCGGGAATTACGAACGGATGATAACCTGGTTATTAAAAGGGGGAAGCAGATATCCTTCCGAATTACGGCAACCGGTGTTCCGGTGCCGGAATTGCTGCGGTTTTTATACCGGTTACAAGGATTTGAGCATCAGCATCGTGCGCTTTTTGCAGGGCAGTCCCGGACCGTGACATACGCCGATTTAAAACCCGGTAAATACCGTTTTGAGGTTACTGCGGTCGGCTTTTCAGGCGTTTCAAGTGATTCAACCGTGGTTTTACCGATAAAGGTAAAATCTGCGGTATTGACTCCGGTGCGGATTTTAGTGATTTGGATTGCTTTAATGACGGGTGCATTTTTTATTTTTCAGCGGAAGAAAAAAAAGGGCAAATATTTGACTTCATCACTGGTTCCCGAGCGCGCACAGAAAAGCAAACAGGATCTGATACGATACGTTCAAACAAACAAGCCGTTTTTAGATCCTGATTTGACGCTGGCACAATTGGCAAAAGCGCTCAAAATTCATCCCAACCATTTGTCGCAGATCATCAATGAGCATTTTGGGGTGGGTTTTAATGATTTTATCAATAGTTACCGGATAGAGGAAGCAAAACGCTTACTGACCGATCCGGCCCATCAGGAGAAATCCATCTTACAGATTATGCTGGATGCGGGATTTTATTCCAAATCGGTTTTTAACACGGCGTTTAAAAAATTCACGGGGAAAACACCATCACAATATCGCAATAACAACCTTGCACAACCCAATCGATAGCTACATTTTTGAAATAACTGTATTATTATTTCGAACCGGCAAAATGTTCTACATTATAAATCAGAACGACTTTGGCGTAACAATTGATTATATTTACCGTTGTATGATACA
>JAFGEC010000227.1 GCA_016931775.1 Candidatus Zhuqueibacterota bacterium
CCTCATCCTTTGACTCAACCTCCTCATCTGACAATGCCGTATGGCAGCGCGGACACCAGTTGATCAACCGCCGGCCTTTATAAATCAAACCCTTTTCGTACAGACGGACAAAAACCTCGCGCACAGCAAGGCTGAGCCGGTCGCTCATCGTAAAGGCTTCACGCTCCCAGTCACAGGCGGCGCCCAGTTTGCGTAACTGCTGTAAAATGATACCGCCGTATTTTTCCTTCCACTCCCATACCCGGTCCAGAAACTTGTCCCGGCCGAGTTCATGGCGGTTGGTTCCTTCGTTTGCGATAGCAGCTTCAACCTTGTTCTGGGTTGCAATGCCGGCATGGTCGGTTCCAGGCATCCACAGGGTTTCATAACCCTGCATTTTTTTCCAACGGATGAGCAAATCCTGTACAGTGTTGTTAAGAATGTGTCCCATGGTCAGCATGCCCGTCACATTAGGCGGCGGTATCATGATCACATAAGTAGATTTTGATGTATTTTCATCGGCATGAAACAGGCCGTTTTTTTCCCAATATTTATACCATTTATCCTCTACGATCGTCGGATCATAAACCTTTTGCATATAAATCCTTTTTTTTGAATTATTGTTTTTGTTGTGTTTTTCTAGCTTGAAAGCGCCAGGCTGAATGCGGTTGTCAGTTTCGAAATATCCTGGTTCGCTTTTTCCAGGTGAGCCACCAGCGTTTTGGCGATATTACAAAGCACACGATAACCCAATGCCGGATCCGCTTCAAATATTGCCGTCAAATCGTCACGCCGGATCATCCCAAGCAAACAATCATCCATCGCCCTGACGGTGGCGGATCTTTTACTTTCGGGACTTAACACCGCCATTTCACCAAAAAACGGCGCTTTATCGGCGGAAAGGTGGACCAGCGCTTTGTCACGGGTGTCCACATCCCCCCTGCCGATCATAAGGGTCAGACTTTTACTGACCTCGACCATGCCGGTGAGTAAAAGAAACAGCGCATCGCCGATTTCGCCCTCACGCGTAATCACATCGCCTTTACGGTATGTTTTGATCTGGAGAATCCTGGATATCTTTTCGATTTGATCCAGCGTCAGATTGTCAAAAATAGAAAATTTTTGTAATTTTTTATGGTCCTGTGTCATTGGTTATACATTTTCGATTATAACCGCAACATCCCGCTCGGTAATCACATAATCCAGCGGCGGATTGATGGTCAAATCAACTCGAGATTTTTGCGTTAAACCTTTTCCCGCCTCCTCGAGCTTGCGGCGGATAAACATATCGATGGATGACATTTGGTCCGACAGAATATCATCCAGCATAAAGCCCGGCTCCTCCTTGGCAAAACCGAGTAAAATTCTATTCTCCTCTTTTTTAAAATAACCTACGGCTTCGGCAAAACTTTTTCCAACCAGGTGGCCTGGCACTCTGCTCCGTGCCAATCGCACACCGCTTTCCGGATTGAGCAGGTCATCCAATATCTCCGGGATACCCGGAGAGGTGACATGGGCCCCCAATAAATATCCTGAATAACGTTCACTCAGAACGATCCGGTCTGCATTGGCGCGACGCAGGTGGGTTTCATTGACCGGATCCAGGATATGGGCGATCACCCTGACTTTGGGCTCGATGGATTTAATGGACAGTGTCGCCAGAATGGTTCTTTCGTCCTGCTTGGAACCGGATTCAAAAGATTCATCGGGCACGATCACCGCGGCAAAAGCCTGCGCAATGTTGGCGCGGTTCAGCACAACATCATCGGTAACATCACCGTATACGAATTTTATCTGAAGCTCATTGAACATGAGCAGAATCGGATCGATCAGCTCCGGTTTGCGCTGGTTCACCAGTACGATACTTCTGTTTTCGCGGATAACGTCGTTACGGATGGAACGAATGATTCGTTCCACGGACGAATTCCAGCCGACGATAACGATATGATTGCGGAACCGTATTTTCGACAATCCTTTACCCTCATTGAGTCGTTTTGTGATAAATATGGACGAAACAGTGGCTGTAAAAAAGGAAACCAGTGCCACACCGGAAAACATGACCAGTGCGGCAATAATCCGGCCGCCGGTTGTGACGGGTACTTTGTCGCCATAGCCCACAGTGGTCATGGTAACCAGCGCCCACCATACGCCTTTGCCGATATCGCTGAATTGTGAATTGCGTGAGTTTTCAAGCAGGTAGACCACATAAGCTGCCAGAAATGCAAGTACAAAGATAGCGGTCAGCACTTTGACGATCATGTTGCGGCGCAGTTTATAAAAAAAACCGCGCACCAGCCCGGATATTTTTTGCCATGTTGCACGCTTTGACCGGTACATTTTAAAAATATAAGGAAACGGGGGACAAGAGTCAATAGAATTGTCGGAGGGGTGGTAATATGTGAGTAACCGGCGGGTGCAAGAACAGCTTGCAATGTTATTTCCGACCCATCCCGCCAAGCGGGATGGGTCGGAGATTCTTGGCAGATATTAGACAGCAAACTCGAGAAGAATAACATTAATTACACTCAATCTGCAGCCTAATCCCGCCGGATCCATTGGCGTCAACTTTAATTTATAAGATCTTGACAATTATTTTTTTTTTCGTTAATATAGTACCATTCTTCACCTGTTCTTCCAATCAATCTTATTCAATTGGCAAAGCATAAAATGGATGGGAGTATCATGTTACCGGTTCTTTCGTTCAATTAATGGGAGTCTAAAATGAAAATCCCATATCGGGTATCGATACTGATTCCGACCGTGGCATACGTAATAATTCTGGCCTTCCCCTTATTTGCGGAAAGAGTGGTCAAGAAATTCGAAACGTTTACACCGTTTCGACAGCACGTTGAACTTTTTTGCAAAAATCAGATCCGGAATCCGAGTTCCTTGTTCCGATTGCTTGAAAAGTATGAACAAAGTATTGCGACGATAAAAGGCCCAAAGCTAACCAAAATGAGGATGGAGAAAACGGAAGGGGGATCCGTTGTCACCATCACCGAACAAAAATGGCAGGATGGCGCCTGGGTCAATGATTCGCAGTCGATTCTCACATTCGAGACGAAGGAGGGTTGGGCAGAATGGTTGAGCCATGAGTCAGGAGAAATAAACTCCGCCTCGGACATGATTCAGGATTTGAGATGGATGCCGTCCGTATTTCAGGAACAGATTTGGCTGGCCGGAAACTGGGAGAGCGTCCATCGGATGTGCATCACGAAAAATGCATCCGGTGATGTAATGGAAATTCAATTCGAGGATTGGATCAACAGCATGTGGATCGCGTCTCTTCTTGTTTCCATGGACTATGATACGAATGGAAATATGACGTGCATGATCTCAAAGATGGATTCCGACAATGACGGTGACCTGGAAAACGCCATAAACACGGTGATCACGTATGATGCCAATAACCTGGTTGTATCCTCTGAGTCTTTTATCTGGGAGGAAATCATCTCGACTTGGATCCCCGTCGAAATCACCCGCTTCAACCATGATACCCAGGGGAACCTCATTGAAAAAACAAATTCTTTCTATGTCGGCGGCTCGGAAAGATTAACGGAAAAAACCTCATACACGTATGATGCCGCAGGTAACAAACTGTCCGAAACCGACAGTGAATACGACTTAACAGCCGGGGCATGGACGAACAAGGCAAAAAAAGGTTGGCAATACAACGCGGTTGGTTTGAAAACCGAAGAGATTCAACAGGATTGGGATGGTTCCTTCTGGCGCAACCTGGAACGGTGTGCCACAAGTTATGACGTAGCCCTCAACGATGCCGAATGGCTGTTTCAAACCTGGTTCAATTCCGCCTGGATCAATGACGAACGTATACGGAACACACATGATGGATCGGGAAATTGCATTCAGTCGTTGAATGAAAACTGGCTCAACGAGGTTTGGGTCAACCATTTTAAGCAGACATCTGTCTTTGACGGCCTGAACACTCCAATTGAAGACATCAGCCAGAACTGGATGAACGGCGAATGGATCAACGAATCACGCTTCGGCTACTCCTATGCCAGTGGCGTGGCGCAGAAGGAACCGGAAAGGCCAGCCGACTTTACAATGATCAATTATCCGAATCCGTTCAATTTGGCGACCACCATCCAATTCAATTTGCCGGTCCAGGATCTGGCCTCGGTATGGATTTTGGACATCCAGGGGAGAGTCGTCTGCCAAATTTTTTCTGAGCGAACTCTGACTTCCGGCCTGCATCGATTAAAATGGAACGGGCTCAATGATTCCGGGGTTTCCGTTTCTTCGGGCGTCTATTTGTATCAATTCCGTGGCGATAAATACAGCACGACAGGACGATGCGTGCTCCTAAAATGATTCATTGACCGCCCATCAATTCAATTTCAAAGGTTGACATTGCTTTAGGGATATTTCAATTTCAGGAAATACTGTAATGAATAAAATAACTTTCACCGTGCCGCCCGTCGGATGGATCCTGAGCTTCCTCATTCTATCCGCCTGCCAGGATGTGAAAATGCCTTCCTCTCCGTTGCCGGAAAACACTTCCAGTTTGAACAAGCCGGATGTGCCGGAATCGAATTCCATGGTCGAGGAAATTTTCGTCACGACCTCGTTTGACAGTATGGATTTCGGTTTTGAATACGGGAATGTCTTTACCACCCAATCGCTCCCTGGCCCTGACGGCCTGGTGTCGCTTCGGGAAGCCATCATAGCCGCCAACAAAACACCCGGCCCCCAGATCATCGGATTTCGCATACCAAAAAGTGATCCGGGATTTAATGGTACCGTATTCGTGCTGAAAAACGGATATTATGAGGGGATTCGCAGAGAATATGATGCGCTGGCGGGCAATGAAACAACAATCAACGGAGAAACGCAGACCGCTTTTACAGGGAATACCAATCCTTCAGGACCTGAAATCCTGCTCACGTCCGATTCGTGGGGTGATCTGACTGTAGGACTGCGCATCAATTCCGCCGGGAATGTGGTTAATGGTTTGATTATATCGGGTTTTCCTGGAGCGGGAATTGTCATTGAAGGCGTCAATGCCAAGAACAATACGATCAGCAGCTGTTTTATTGGCATTGCACCGGACGGAAGAACCGCTATGCCAAATGACATTGGCATCATGATTCGTTCATTCGCTTCAAAAAATGTTATCGGCACCAGTTCTTCCAGGAATATCATATCAGGAAATATAGGGGACGGTATTGGAATGGGCCAAGCGACAGAGAATCAAATTCAGTATAACTATATCGGCCTTGACGCAACGGGAACCGGGGCTGTAGGTAACGGCTGTTCGGGCATGTCGATCCAAGCTGAATCCAATGGTAATTTCATTGGGTGGAATGTGATATCTGCCAATCAAAGAAATGGGGTCGAAATCGGAAACTCGAATCAAAACAAATTTTGCGCAAACATGATTGGTTCAGATCAATCCGGCATGGGCAATCAATATTTTGGAATTGCCATCATACCGGACAATGGTTCGTCCAACGGGAATCGGTTTAATTACGACAGAATACACAACAACAATTATGCCGGTATCGTTCTCGATGGCATCGTAACAGGCTCAACACTGAATGAATGCTCAGTCATAAAAAACAACGGCCCCGGAATCCACATTGGACCAAACAAAGCATCGGGCAATTATATCGCTTCTTGCAAAATTTCAGAGAATAAAGGGAACGGCATTGAAATTTTTGGTGAATCAACAAATAATTCAATCCTTGCATGTCAATTCAAATACAATCAAGGTCTTGCTATTGATCTGAATGGAGATGGTGAAACTCCGAATGATGCCGGCGATGGGGATTCTGGACCCAACAATTTGATGAATTTTCCGGTGCTTGAATCCGCCAGACTATTCCGGAAAATGGTAACCCGATATGTTTACGTTTATCGCGGTTATTATAGCTATTACGGTTATTTCTCAACTCCAACATATTATACTTGTACTACTTACCAGGAGGAAGTCAATGTGCTCTGTGTACAAGGTTATATCGATACGCCGAATCCCCAATCTGTAGACATCCGCATGTATGGAGGCGGAGGAAACACAGAGGGACTCTATCAAGTTCGGGCAACACCGGATAACAATGGCAGATTTATTTATGAAGGAGAAACAGGTACTGATGTTTGGGGGAGTAATACAATAATAACCGCCACAGCCAGCGATGCAAACGGCAACACATCGGAATTTTCAAAACCGATAGCAATAATCCGATAAATGATAGAAAATGACAGGAATTTTGATTTTCCCAATATCACATAAAAAAGGGGGAAACTCCATTTTACATGCTTCCATCTTCAGGATATAATTATCTACCTCCGGCATATTTTCCGGCAGAAGAGGCTTCTTGATACTCCTTTTCTTATTGTCTATATATTAATTTAGTTCCCCAAGAGGTGAAAATTAACCGTTTCATTTTTCTCTCCTTTTTTTATCAAACACTTTATCGCATCCACTCTTCTCTGCAAAAGCCGCACGACTCACCATTTTTATCACAATACAGCGTCTTTTCAAAAAAGACATCGTCGATATGCCTGTCCAGGGTTCCGCACACAGGCCCCCCTCCTATTCTGTGCGGGCGTCTCGGTTCCCGGTTGATATAAGCCGAAAAAACCTCCCGGTAATAATCCGGATTCTGTAAAGTTACCCGTCCGCTCAGTTTGAGTTTATCATAAACGCCGTTATACATATAAAGATGCTGTGGCAGAATCCAACTGCCGGTGAGCCGCAGCCACGGTTTTTCGTCAAGCAGTTCGAGGCACAAAGACCGGGGAAAGTCGATTTCGCTTGCCAGCTCAAGAAAGGATTAAAACTCCGGATGCAGCGTGGGTTCGCCGCCCAGGATACGAATTTCCCTGACTTCAGACCGTCCGACAAAATCCAACGCCTGTTTTAAAACCGTCATTGTCAAGTGACCCAAAGTGTTTGACTTTTTGTCATAAATATTCTGAGTAAAACAGTACGGACAATTGAGACTACATAAAGATGTGATTGCGATATTGGCCATGACGGTTATTTCAATATGGCTTTATTTTTAAGTTCGGTTATCGTATCCTGAATTAAATTCTGTGCGTGTGCTTCCATGACCAGAGCGATTTTGCAAATCATTCGCACCATTGTATCTTTTGAATATCCTTTTAACAGCAAATCAAAAACCACGGCCTGCGGATACGGCAACCGAAACTGGATGTTATTTGTGTGATCGATGAATTGAATATCCGCGATATCCACACAATACGAACAATCAGAATTCAGTTGAAAATCCATACTCATACCTTAAAATCTAAAAACCGATCGGATTTTTACAACGCCAGTCTTTTCATGGCGCTTTTTTGGATCAGCAATTTATCAGCTAGGTAGCCTTCGCCCATTTCTTCCAGCAGCCGGCACAAGGTCAGGATGCGTGTGTGAATGCAAAAATCTACATAATTTTTTGAACAGCCAATCCTTTTTCTGTACGTAGCAAGCAGCGACCTTACCGTCGGGATGAACAATCAATACATCCCGCCCCACCGGACAGGATGTTGTTTGCGGTTGATCCAGTGCGACAAGCGCAAAAGACGGCTCCGCCTGAATTTCATACACGCCCAAATCTTTGATAAAATGCAAGACGAGTTGAAGCTATTCATGTACATTATACTTTGTTACCGTCATGCGGACCACAGGATTTTTATGATTTTCCCAAGATTGATCGTTTTCACTACGCGTGCGTAGGTTCCCTTTTCCTTTTGGGTGCGTCTCTGCAGATCGTGCAACCTTTCATCTCCATCGAGGGATAAGCAGACACGATCAAAATGCCCGGCCGTCCATTTGTATTCTTTGTTCTGCATACAGTCGTTACCGGTGATAAAGGAAAACGTTTTCAGATGATTGTCTTTTGCAATCGATTTAATCCGGTTAAAAGCAACTTTTAAAGTTAAACCATTACCTTGAAATCCAAAGTAAAACGGCATATCATTACCGGCACAGCAACAGGCTACCAATTCTGCAGCTTTTGAAATGCAGGCTAAAAAATCCCCGGTCCGATAGCACGTTTATATAAAATCCTCCTGCTGATATTTAATGTGCGGGAGGATTTGAAAAAAGTTCGTTCATTTTAAGTAAAAATTTTACCGACCGGCAGGAAAAATTCTATCGATCAGGACGGATTCCAGACTTTTGGCAATAAGATACGAAATGCCCGCACTTATAACCGCTCCAAGCAGTGCAAATAAATACATTCCAATACCTTTACCCGGTAAAGATCTGGTTGTGTTTACATTATAATATAATGAGGTATTCAGCTTGACTTTTGCGTTTACGACTTGCGATTTAAAAGCCGATTCAGCGGTTTGAATAAAATGAGGTAAAAATGGAGAGATGAGATAAAAAAGACAAATTATTCACTATTTATGATCATTTTAGGTGAAAAAGACAAAACTTAAAAATTTGCAGGAGGTCGGCTTATATTGTGAAAATGCCCATGATATCTTCTCTCACATGGATTTCATGTGTGATGCCCGTGAAAATTGGCCGTTTGCAGTTATTGTCAAGGACATAAAAAGTAAGCCCGGCAGGATCGCCTGAGGACAACATACTTTATCAAAATTTTTTAGAAAGTATCTGTACAGCGGTAAAGTGAGAAACCCAGCCGGCACGACAAAAAAATTATATCCGGCATAAATCAAAAGACTCAAATCCGACATCGTTTAAAAAAAATCCAAGGACTGTATTTTTGTCAAAATTCTCAAATCCCCTTTTAATCTCACTTTCCCGGTAAAAACGGCCATTTGGGGATTCATTTCACGGTTAACGAGTTTTAAAAAATTACGCTCACTCACCTCAACCGTCAATTCAGGATCTTGATAAAAACCCCTGCTAATATCACATTGACCTTTATTAACCAACAGGTACCAATTTTGATCTTTTTCAATTTTGAATTGAACTTTGATGTTCAAATTTTCAGGAATATTTATTTGTTTCAACTTTTCAGGTAAAATACTTTCAAACAATTGGTCCACGGATTCGATAGCCACAAAATACTCCGGTTAATCTTTATTTCATTGAGGCTAAAGGTAGTGTATTTTTAAGAAAAATCCAATTAAATAAACATTAAAAATGACAATGCGTTTGACCTGCAAATCCGTTTTTCAAATAAAAACGCCTGAAAAGAAAACATTCATTTCAATATAGAAAAAAATAAACGCCGGCAAAAGCAAACAATAAAAAGAATGAAATTTCATTTTTTCTCTCCTAAAAAAGTTCCGCCTGTAAACCGGCACCTTGAGCCTGATATATCTGCTCCAACTCGTCAATCCGATCTTCAAGACCGGTAATAATCTGAACATGATCTCCGGATAACAGTTTACACTGAAACTCCTTTTCCAAAAGGTGCAAAGTATCATCCAGATTATCGTAGCG
>JAFGEC010000228.1 GCA_016931775.1 Candidatus Zhuqueibacterota bacterium
ACATTTTTCAAAAGTCCAGCGCGGCATGGATTCCTGCTGGTAATACAGATTTTCGTACATGGTATCCATAGCGGCATCAAAATACCCATGACAGGATTTGATGTTCAACCACCAGGTATGACCGGTACGGTACTTTGGCATTTCAGCGCCATAATGGAGTAAAAACCGGTCGTCGGAAAACGGTGCATAACCCTGCCGCCAGTTGTTTTCATCATATCCTGCCCATCCCTGGTTGGTACTGATAAAATCAACGCCCTGAGCCCGGCAAATACGCCTCACCTCGGCCAGCATTTTTTCGTTGTTTTCGACATCGGTGTACAAGTGTGCATGCCCGTCGCCGTTCACCCAGCCCAACCGGCGCAGGGGAACCCAGGGTTCCAACCGAACGGATATATCGGAAACGGCATCAGGTTCGATCCGGACTTTTTTTGTCGCCGACAAATAATCGATGCCGTGGTAAACCGTTACGGTGTATTCACCGGGCATTAAATCGATTTCATAGCTGCCGTCTTCCAGAGTAAAAAATCCAGGCAACAGGTTGTAATGGGAATTTATAACCTCGCCGTTTTGGTTTTCCACCACAACGCGGGCCGGTAAGGGAGTACCGGATAAACTGTCCGTGATCGTGCCTCGCAGCCCGGAGGATTTTTCGGACGATTGGGTAAAGAAGGGAGATTCACCGCCGGCGTATAACCATACGGCGGTTGTGCTCACAATAAAAATAATTGAAAATATCATTTTTCGGTAATTAACCATATCATCTCCAAGGCTTTGAAACAGGTTTTAAGGCAGTAGTACAGTTTTAAATAACGCGCTTTTTCTCTTCTGCTGAACCGGTATGGCACGGCCGAACCACATCCTGGTGTTTATTAAAATTACAATTTTTTTTTAGAAAAGCCACAAAAATGCTCATATTTAAAAAACAATTACTCAACTTGGGCCGATCCCAGTTTCAACAAGAGCTCTCGGTTATTCTGCGTCATTTCCACAAGCTTGAGCATATAGTGCATGGCTTCTTTGGGCCGCAAGTCCGACAGCATTCGGTGCAAGGCGGCAAGGCGGGACATTTCCTGCGCTGAATAAAGTCGTTCTTCTTTTCTCGTTCCACTGGCAAGCAGATCAACGGCGGGAAAAATTCTGGCTTCTGCAAGGGACCTGTCAAGCACGACTTCACTGTTACCGGTACTTTTGAATTCTTCAAAAATATATTCATCCATTCTCGAACCCGTTCCGACATGTACGGTGGCGATGATCGTCACCGAACCGCCTCCTTCGATATTCCGTGCCAGACCGAAAAAACGCCGTGGAATTTCCACTGCGCGTGCATCCAGGCCGCCGGACAAAATACGGTTTGATCCACGGCCGTGCAGGTTAAATGCACGTACCAGGCGGGTCAGGCTATCCACCAGAACGACCACATCCCTGCCGCATTCAATTTCACAGCGAATATGCGCCATGGTCAGTTCGACAAGGTTGACATGGGATTGAATGCTCTGGTCCTGAGAACTGGCAAGCACCTCGGCGTTCACATGCCGTTTAAAATGGGTCACCTCCTCCGGTCTTTCATCCACAAGCAAAACAACAATGCGAGTCTCCGGCTCGATTTTCCGGATGGCATTGGCAATATCCTCCAAAAGGCGGGTTTTACCGGATTTGGGCGGTGCCACAATCAGGCCGCGTGTGCCTTTGCCGAAGGGAGCGATCAGTTCTATAATGCGCATGGATGTCTCACCGCAATCACCCAGCCGGAATCGTTCCCCGGGATCGATGGGCAGCAGTCGGTTAAAGAGGGTTCTGGCCTGAAAAGTTACAATCGACAAACCGCATACGGACTCAACTCCGGTCAATTGATATCCTCTATCGCCTTTTTGAACGGGTCCGCAAATAACGGCCCCCTCCTCCAACCTATTTCGCCGGATCAATTGAGCCGACACCCACGGGTCAGCGGAGTCCGGCTGGTATGACTTTTCCGGATCGCGTAAAAAGCCGCCGCCTTTGGGTAAAAGTTGCAGTACGCCGCAGGTTTTATCTGACATTCTTCTTCCTAAAGTAAATAATTTTTACCCCCTTGCCATGAATATATTCCAAAAATTCGATAATCCCCGGCAGAAGAAATGGTTCGCCGCCCAGTATCAAGATAAATTTAATATCATAAGCAGCAATCTCATTAACAGCCCGTTTCCAGACCGCCAATTCCATTCGCGAGCGCGGATTTTTGGTTCGATTCCATATGTACCCTTCTTTACCCCCACTGGCCGCATATCTGACACCTGAGATTGCACGAATTGGTGACGGTAAAAGAGATATATTGTGGAAAATTTTTACTCTCATGCATTCATCAGACCATCCAGGGGCAATCGTCTTTTTGCGGACAATGGCCACATCCATATATTCTTGCCAATAGCGGCAAGATAATAAAAGAATTAATCGCGAAAATCACAACGAGTATCAGCAGTGTCAAATTATAATCTTTTACTAAAAAAACAATCCCTTCGATCACGGGGATTATCCACAGAGGGACAATGACCGGAATATGTTTTTTGAATTTTTCTGAAAACTTGTTCTCTGAATTTTTATCCCGAAATTTTACTGCAATTTGACCATATCCGCATGGGCATAATTTTGTATCAAAATACTGGCAGTACGGACAAACAAAAATCATGATCCAGAAAGCCCCAACAATACAATAAAGAATATAAAGTAAAGATAGAATAATTCCTGTTACGGATAGCTTGAAAGCAACAAGATTTATCAATCCGCCGAAAATCGCCATAAATATATAGGGAAGATTATCCAGAAAAGCCTCCAAGTGCGAATATTCCTTCTCGGGTCGATATTTATCACAATTTACTTTGCGTTTATTTTGTTGGTTTTTCAATATCATCCTCGCATTTTTAATAAACGACATTTTAGAATGAACGCCGCTTCGACGTATTTATTGAAGAAAAAAGTCCTGCCAACAACATTGTCATCGAATCCGGCGAATCTGGTAATCGGGCCAGGGCACCGGCTGAACTCATTCATATCCCCGTCGTTAGAATCCATGTCAATAGTGTGTGCCCGATTTATCCGGAAATGCCTCCGGTTATGCCGGCGGTTGTGAAGGCAAATCCTGTTCTTCATCCTGGAGGGAAAGCCTGAATGCAGCCATTTCTTCGGAGTTGCGAATCAGCAAAATATCGCCGACCAGCACCGGATGATTCCAGGTCTTTCCATGTATCGCCTGGAATCGCGCGATCTCTGTGTACCGGTTGGATAACGCCTGAACCAGAGCCAGCTCGCCCTTTTCCGACAATATCAGTAAAAGGTCCTGATCGGCCAGCAGGAGAAGCTGGCCGCCGTAACGTCCGCCTTTCCAATTGCGTTTGCCGTTTTCGGCATCGAGCACATTCAGAATTCCGGTCGCACCGAGTGTATAAACGCGACCGTTAATGAGGGTCGGCGTCGAACGCGGGCCGGCTCCGGCATGCGAATCCCAGAACCGCGCCGTGTCGTGGTGCCGCCAAACCGGTTCGCCTGTTGTCAAATCATAACACGCAACAATTTCATCATCCCCACGTTGTTCCTGTGTATAGATGAGTGTTCCACGAACTGCAAAAGAAGAACAGCCCGGTCCAACCGGCCGGCGCCACAGCTCGACCGGCGGCGATGTGGACCAGTCGGTCTCGATCCTCACACCGCGTATAATACCGTCGCGATTGGGTCCGCGAAAACCCGGCCAGTCGGCTCCTGAATCCGCTGCTGCCGGGACAGGTGGCAGCAGCATCGGCTCGTCCCCGGTCTGTGTTAAAAGCTGCTCCTCGTGAGTAACCGCCCACCGCCAGGTAAAATCCGCATCGGCTTCTCCGGTAATGCCCCTTGACCGAAACAGTGTCCATACGCCACATGCAAGCAGCACAACAGCGATCATTGTGGCACGCCGGATTTTATCCGTAAGGCGACGGGTGGCGAGAGCCCAAACGACAAAGGCGAGACATAGAACCGGGACGGCGTAAACAAAAGGCATCAAACCCTGCATCCCCGTCCCGATCGACGCGTGTACAGTACGCGATGTAACGATCAAGCCGACGATAATCAGAACCACGGCACCCCAGCGTTCGATCCGAGGCGCACGGCTGAAAAACGCCCACCATAGTATAACAGCCAATCCGCCGACGAGGGCACCGATCACTCCCATTTCTACAGTTCCGGGCACAACATTGGGAACGACAAACCTGATCAACCATTGTAATCCTACGATAATCACACCGGGCCATACCCGGAGCGGTTTAGGCAAGGCGAATTGTTCGGATCTTCCTTTTCTTTTTACCATTTTCTCATCCTCATGCTATATCACCAAATCGATTCAGAAAACTTTTTAATAAAAAAAATCGAGGAAAACTGCAAAAATCCGGACCGGTGCACAGAATCAGTTCAAAATCGGCAAGACGACGCCTTTATTCAATCCTGAACCAGTCAAAATCTGCATATCCTTTCAAGCCCGTTTCCTGTGCAGAGACGGCAAATATCCCAATTTTTGCGCCGATCCATCTGCCCTCTCGAGCTTTGAAAGGCTGTTCGAGAGCGGTAAAGCTTTGTCCATCTAAACCATAGGCGAACCGGCACATTCCATCCTTTTCAAATCTCGTTCTTAAAAACACATTTCCGCTCTTGAGAGAAACTGTATGTATTAACTCTTCCGAATGACTCCGGTAAGCGTCTTTGCATACGGCCAGTTTCAAATCGAAACCATCCCCACCCGGTGAAAGAGTAAGAGTCGCATAATCCAGCCCCATCATAACGAGTCCGGCTTTTTCGTTCTGTTTCAGATTTGATCCATCCACTTTTGTGGTGACGCAAAATTGGGGTCCGGGAAGTTTTTGAGCCAAAATATTCGGAACCATCCATAGGGATGCAGGAGAATCGTGGTACTGTGCATATAACCTCAGACAACCTTTATTTTCAGTCATCGAATACCACTGTTCGAAATAGTCAGCCTGCCATTGCCACCCCAGATTATAAAAAGGTCCATCAAATTCATCGGATGTCTGTGGACATTTAATACCGGACATGTTTTCCACATCAGGTTTTGTGAATTCTTGAACGGGTTCCCCCGTCCCGTTTCCGTCCTCATCTGTGCCGATAACCGGCCATTCATCAACCCATTTTACGGGCTGCAAGTGAACAATTCGGCCATAGGGGAGACATTCCTGAAAGTGGACGAACCAGCCTTGGCCGTTTTCCAATTCAATCCAACCGCCCTGGTGAGGACCGTTCACAGTCGTTTTTCCCTGTGCAAGAACCTTTCGGCTTTCATAAGGGCCCCAAATATTCTTTGCCCTATAAACCATTTGCCAGCCGTTGGCAACGCCTCCGGCAGGTGCAAAAATATAGTAAAAACCGTTCCGCTTGTAAAATTTTGGGCCTTCCAGTGTGGAATTATCCGGTAAACCATGAATGATGATGTCACGGTTTTGTGTAACGGAAGAACCTTCGGAATTGAGCTCCTGCAACTGCAAAACATGGCTCACGCCGGCGCGGCTGTTTGCGAAAGCATGAACCAGATAGATTTTACCGTCATCGTCCCACAAAGGGCTGGGATCGATATTTCCGAAAGCCTTTTTCACAAGAACCGGAGCCGACCAATCACCGTACGGATCTTGCGTACGGACCATATAAATTCCTCTGTCAGGATCGCCCCAGTAAATATAAAACCAGCCTTCAAAAAATCGGATGCAGGGCGCCCACACACCGTTGCCGTGCTGAGGAATACGATAATAAGAATCGGGAAAATGCTCGACGGCATGGTTTATGATTTCCCAGTTAACCAAATCGGTCGAATGTAAAACAGGAAGTGCGGGAACGCAGTTAAACGATGAAGCCGTCATAAAAAAGTCTTTTCCCACACGAATGATATCAGGGTCTGAATAATCAGCCCAGATGATGGGATTTTGATACATACCGTTTCCGAGATCGGGTTTCCAGACCTGGGCTTGGATCGGTTGAAAAAATACAAATATTGAAATAAAGAAAAAAGCCAATGGACGAAGAAAAAATCGCATTATTTCTCTCTTTTTTGTTGACACTTCAATTGGAAGAGTTTACATCTCGGCTTTGCCACATCATTTATCACTTTGAGTTTCAGCCGTCCGTTCTATCATCCCCTTCAAAACCCCAGATTGAATATTTTCAGGACCTGTCACAAACTGAAAAAAAATCGAAATTTGAACGAAAAACCGGAGAAGCATTTCCGAGCTAACGACAGTCAGCCTGATGGCCTCCTGTCGTTAGCTCAAGATTTGTTTGAGAAAATATTACTACCATATTAAACGAGCAGCTGGATATATTCTTTCAATTCGTTTGGTTTCAGACAGAGGAGTAACCATCTGTAATTCACCGTCAGCCTCACCCACCAGTGTACCATTTACTCCTCCGATATAATCGTTGGGCGTCCTGTCTTCAAATGTCCAGGAGTGGGTTAAAAATTCCGGTTGGGATTCAACCGCTGATAAGAATCCTCCTGCTATAATCAGCAGGGCCAGACATAATGTCAGGTAACGTAATGCTCTGAACAAAATGTTTCCTACAATAACAAAATGTTTTAAAACAGATACCGGGAGGGACGATGTCCCTCCCCAGTAATTGACCAGTGAACAGCAGTTAGAACTTTAATCCCAACGTAAACATTTGCACATTTTCCAACAGTCCGAAATCCCTGTAAGCATAATCAAGACTCATCTCCACGCTCATCAATTGATGATGAATACCGCCGCCAAAAGACAATCCCGCTTCGAAATCCTCTGCAAACAGGGATGTATAACCGCCTCGCAGGGCCAAAATATTATTAAATACATATTCCGCGCCTACATTGACACTCTCCACGTCATCATTCGGATGCAGGGCATCTGCGGACAAGATCAAGTTGCTGTTACCAATTCCTTTCAGCATATCAATCGCCATGCCGACCCGAAACATCAACGGCAGATCGAATGCATCGGTCTTCAGATAGGCATTCATATTCTCATTATTGCCGGCGACATTGGGATTTATGTCAACCTGAGTCAGCATATCACGGCCCGCCATGCTCACTTTCGGTCCGTAATTGGTGATACTCATACCGATTTTCAATCCGCTAAACTGGGTTGTAAACTGTGTACCGACATCAAAAGCGAAACCATCCGTCGAACTGTGGTAAATCGATTCATTCACGTACTTGACATTAAAACCGATGGAAAATCTGTCCGTCAAACTACGTCCGAAAGCGACACCAAATGCCATACTACCGGCACTGAACATCTCTCCGGTTCCTTCCGGACTGTCGAGGGTGGTCCTTTCCATATCCGGCATGCTCAAAGCCGTCGCGTTGATGCCGAAGTTGCCAATTCCGGCGATAGGTAAAACAGCAGCAATGTAATTAAAGTTTATATCGGCTATCCAGTCGGAATGGTGAAACACCGCTTCCATCTTGTCGGATTTGGCAATACCCGCTGGATTCCAAAACATCGCCGTTGCATCATTGGCGATTGACACGTAAGCGCCACCCATTCCGACTGCCCGGCTGCCCACATCAATATTCAAAAACCCCAGCGCGGTCGTTCCTACCTTGGTCACCTCGTCGGCAAAAAGAAGCGAGCCGGAGAGCAAAAGAGCAATAATTGCGATCATTAATTTCTTCATGTTCTGACTCCTTTATCATCAAATGGTTTTAACTATTTTATGATGGCAAACCTGCCGATTTTTGATCCGATACCAGGTGCTTCGACATGAAAGACATAGACGCCAAATGCAACTTCCAGTTTGTCTTTGGTCAGCATATCCCAGATTTCCGTACCATCCCATTCGGTGGATTCATGCTCGAGCGTCTGCACCAATTGGCCACGAACATTAAAAATTCTGATCGTGCATTTTTTCGGCAGATGTGTAAAATGGAGTTCTCTTGGACCCCGGCCGGTGCCGTATTGATTTCTCGGTTCCCAGGAGTTGGCAACAATATACGGATTCGGCACGACCTTAATTTTGTCCAGATCGGCTTTTGCCTGGTTGTTATTAATCATCGCAGAATTTGTCTTTATTTCCAAAACATCATGCGACAGAAACGGTTTTTCCAGGATAATATCCAAGACATCTCCGCTTCTCGGACTTTCAAAAGTTGAATCGGATCCGACTCTCGAGAATTCGAACTGCCAGGTGGCGATTAACGAATCGTTTTTATCCTTTTCAAAAAAGTATATCCGGTCACTTTTCGCCCCTTCCGTATAAGCGGAAAGCAGACCATCGGCTCCATCTTGATCATCAAAAGCAAACTCGATTTCCTTATTCTGTGAAACATTAAAGACCTTAAAGTTTACAGAAGATGCTGTATAGCCGAAATAGTCAGCTGATGTATTGCTTCCGGGCTCACCCACATCAATGCGGTAATCGGCGGATACAGGTGAACCGGTTAACCTTGTGCCATCCGGTGCTGTCACAAACGCCGCCCGGATACGGGGCGCATAGATGTTTGTCCGGCTCCAGACGGACAAGTCGGCGTTAATATCAAGAGCCGCTTTATTTACCAGCATAAGACTGAATTCATCTTTATCCGGTATGTCAATGAGCGAACCAAATTGTTCACTCTTTTCGATTATTTTAATCGGAGAGGATGGATTCGTTACGTCCGTCAAGCTGAAATTTTTCGTCATAGGAAACATCCACAAAGAATTTTTAACAAGAGTGTCTTCGAATGTGATGTAGTATGTTTTATCCTGAACGAGTGTTTTATCAAGCAGAGGAACCGTAACCTGCGCATTGGTGGTGCTGCCGGCTAGCCAAGCCAGTTCGGCTTTTGGGCCAATGAATCCGGCAGCGGGAGCTTCAGGGCGAACGACAACCACGTTTTTACCCTTTTCAATACTTCCATCCGGACTGACACTGATATATTTTGCACATTCAGATGGATAAAGAGCGGTTGAATCCAAACCACGGTCATAGGAGGTAACAGCGTAATAGTAAGTATAACCATTCTTCACAGTGCTATCGACAAAGCTGTGAACAATTCCGGTATCATCACCCAAGTAGAACTGGGTACCGTTTACAGAACCCGATGAAAAACCGTTTACGCCATTATCCAGATCAAACTGTGCAAGTGGTTTACGATTTCCGGATTTTGTTCCATAGCCGTCAGTAACAGTCGCCATATCATTCCATTCCTGATCGGTGGAACGGTAGATGCGGTAGCCTTCAAAATCATAACCGGTCAGAGGATCGAACGATTTTTCGGCGAAACTATCCCAGTAGAGGGTCACTTTGCCGTCTTCCGCATAAGCCTGTACGGTGGGAATTTCCGGGGCTTTGGCAAAATTATAATTCGCTGCATAAGCATTTTGCGCGTTTATTTTGTTACGATATAAATCGTCAAGCGGATATCCATACATATAGGAAAATGAAAAACGTTCTGTTTCATCCGGTTTTAGAGGAAAGTAAGCTGAGCCCAGAATGACATCTGTGTTGGCGATCTGGCCCAGGGCATTCAGATAACCAGGTAAAATGGCTTCCCACATATGCTCGTCATTGCTCAATGAATAATAGGACAGGTCCGAATAAATCAAAAATGAAGTCAGACCGATCATATCGGATTCGTCAATATCGGTCACATCGATATGAGGCTCGCCCGGCCGTCCGGTGCCGGCACCGGAGGTCGGCAAACCGTCGCCTTCGCCTTCATCACCGGTATCGGCAACTCCGTCCAAACCGACGTCATCGAACAGTATATTCCAGTCACCATCGTTGTCGATGCCGTCATCCCGTTGTTCATTAATCAAAGGATTGTCACTGCCGGCTCCGCCGTTCAGGTAGTCGATATATTTCAAGCCCAGGAACAGACGCCGTTCGACGGCGGCATCGCCTTCACCAAAAACCGAGCCGTTGTTCTCGTCAATCAGGCCGTTCAGGTTATCGTCAATAAGATTATTTTGTTCTTCTTGCAGGACTCCCGGCATGATAATAATTTCCCTGTCCAGGTAGCTAAACTTTGCGCCGTCAGCGGGCATGGTTGAAACCGTGCGATGGTGGGTATTATAGTCAATCAAAACGATGGGATCGCCGGCGTTTACGGTTCGTGGTTCAAAATCCGCCTCGGTAAGAGTAGGGCCGGATCCCAGTTCGCCGTCACCGTCGTTATCGATGCCGTCGTAGGGATTACCGGGGCTTTCCAGAAAAGCGAGGCCCAAATATTCAACAGGCGTGTAGCCATCCGTACCGATTCCATCCCCGTCATATTGATAACCGAGGTCCTGAATCAAATCATAAGCGCCGCCGTCATCGCTTGAGTCGCCGTCGCCGCCGATATCCGGACCGCACATGATCCCAAATCCTACTTTATCGTGTAAATGAGTGGCGATATTTTCCACATCGAATAACCAAAAAATCATATCCTCAACCATAACATGTGACCATTGAAAGCCCCGTACGGTAACGCGAAATCCCAGACCACGGCGCGATTCGTCATTGGCATCAGGGTAAAAAGGAAATTCTTTGTTGTGCCAATCGTCCATCACATAATAACTTTCCTGATCGGCGTTAAACAGGTTTTTACCAAAATAGCCATCCCAGGAACCCGGCCAGCCCGGATCGTTCGGATCCACCATTTTATCCGGCCATAAATCCGGCCAGGACCAATCCTTATGGCTCATGGCAATCCATGGTAAATCCGATTCTTGCGGAGGAGGATTCGGATTATAAAAACCCGGCAGCGGCGTCATGGTCCACCATTCGCCGGTATCGATATCCGCATCTCCGGAGCTGTGATTA
>JAFGEC010000229.1 GCA_016931775.1 Candidatus Zhuqueibacterota bacterium
ACCGTTTTGGATATTTGATAACGGCTCATTCAGGTCGCGGGAATCCTGGTTGCGGGATTGGTACAGGTCGGCATATTCCTGGTTTACACGATATACCTTGATTCGGTGCGTGCCGTAATAATAGATATTGAATCTCTGAATGCGGAATTCGTTATTGTTTGTGGGCGGGAAAACCAACAATCTGCGGAATTCGCCGCTTCCTCGACCCATTCCACCCAATTGTTCGACTTCGACCGGATTTTCTTCGATACATTCCACAACGACATAAAATAACGATGCGGCATCATAATTCCAGGTAGCGGTGATAGAGTTGGTTTCTTCATCAGGCGGCACGCCAAAGTTGAAGGATTCCGGAATGGTGAGTGTTTTCGATGAGAGTTCCATGCCCTCAGGCGGCACGGGCACAACCGTTCTACCGGTTGTGATCGTATTGTTATACTCTATCACAATTTCAAATTCATCTCCTGCATTTACGCTCAGATTTTCCCCATCATAATGATAGTATCCACTGTCTCCGGCACTGGGTACAAGAGAAAAAGAACGGCCATTCTTGATCAAAGACACAATGGCATTGTTTACCGGCGGCGCCTTTGTCTCTTCACTTCCCAGCGGAAGGGTGGAGGTTAATTGAATATCGGTGACCGCTTCTCCGGCATAAAGATATCCCTGCACCACCAGTTTTTCCTGTGATGGTGCCAGGGGCGAATCCTCTGTGCAGGCGGTGAACAGTAAAAAAAGAATAAATCCGGCAGATATTATTTTGCTCATAACCCAGCCTCTATTTTAATTTCATTTGCAGATAAATTGTGGGTGTAAATCCCAGCATTGTCACATCGGTAATTGTTACGGGGATGGTATCCAGATTATAATCCCGGTACCAGATGTTCTTGTGGTTGTAAACATTAAAAATACTGATGCCCACCTCGGTTGCCCAGTGCTCGGATTCAAACCTGCGGGAGGCGCTGATGTCCAGCCGATGGTAGTCAGGCAGCCGGTTGGCATTTTTGTCACCGACGTGGATATAACTCTGCGATGTTCCATCCAAAAGGCGCAGCTTATATTGATTTTCCGGTGCCGTATAGGGATTGCCCGAGGCAAATACCCATGTTGCGGAAAAATTCCACACGCCGATTGAATATTTCCCGACCACGTTTGCTTCATGACGCCGGTCGTGATTGGCGGGAAATTTTTCGCCGTTATTCATCGCCGGGAATTCATAATCGACTTTGCCCAGGGTATATCCGAGCCAGCCGGTCAAGGCGCCGCGTTTTTTCTGCAGCAGGAATTCAATTCCCCGCGAAAATCCGGAACCGGTAAAAAAGTTTTCTACAGGCGCCACACCGCGCGCACCAGGACCCGGTCCCCGGCCTGTGGCGATATAACGGCGTGAAAATTCGATCAAGTTTTCCAAATCCTTCCGGTAAGCTTCTATCGAGAAAACATATTTTGAATTTTCGTAATTCAGTCCAATAATTTGATGCTCGGAGAATCCCGGCGCAAAATCCTCATCCGCAAGCAGCCAGAAATCCCGCGCTCCCTGGGTAATGTCTTCGTTTGAAATTTGATTGACAAATTGATAATATTGCCCCCATGCCGCACGCAGGGTTAAAAACTTGAATAAAGGCAAGGAAACAGCGGTTCGCGGTTCGTTGTAAAATTTACCCGTTTTATCATAATGGGAAACCCTCAAACCGGCGGTTAGCTCAAGGGATTTTATTGTCCATTTGTCCTGGAAATAAGCGGCGTTCATCAGGGCCTCGCGGTTTCTGGAAAATATCGGAATGGTGTCGTTACGGACCGCATGGTATTCATTTTTAAAATTGGAGAGCTGGTAACCAAAGTCGAACCGGTGAACCCTGGAAACCTGCCAGTCAAAATCCATTTTGTAACTCGTGTCCCACACATTGTTTTCCTCTTGTGAAGCATTGTTAAAGCTGCGCCGGATAGCCGTACTGTCGTTTTGCACAGGAGGTGTCACTCCCGACAGATTGTCACTGCGGTCGTAACGGCTGGTATAATTCGACCAGGCCGTCAAAATATCAACATGCAGGCGATTGGCCCACTGTCTGGACCATTTGCCGCTCAATCCGATATTACCCCAACGGGTAAAATCAGTTGTATTTTTGGTCGTTTCGGTTCCCGACTCTCGCATTCGAAAGCCCATACCCGAAAAATCCTGGGATTTGTCGAGATCGTCACGGCCGGAATAAAAGCTGAAAGTGACAACATCTTTCGACGACGGAAACAGCGACAGTTTACTGTTCAGGTCGTAAAAGTAAAAACTGGGCTTGAACTCGGCCGTTTGTTGACCGCCGAAACGCCCACCGCCCGGACCTCCGGACCTGACCGGCCCACCGGTGGCGCCGCCATCTTCATCGCCGGTCACCAGGCCGTAAATACTGTCGTATAACGGACTGCGGATAAAATCGGTATAAGAACGCCGTCCGGCGATCAAAAAAGTGCCCCAGTCCCTGATCGGTGTCTCAAAATACGCACGGCCGCTTAATAAATTCAGGCCGTATCCGAATTGTGCTCTGTTTCTGTCACCGGTTTTTCCGGTCAAATTGACCACACTGGACAATCGGCCGCCATATTCGGCGCCGAACCCGCCCTTGTACAACTGGATGTCCTTGACGGCATCGGCGTTAAAGGCGCTGAAAAAACCGAAAAAATGGTCCACATGGTAAATGGTCATGCCGTCGAATAATATGAGATTTTGATCCGGCGTGCCGCCGCGGACATATAATCCAGACGAACCGTCACTGACCCCGCTGATACCGGGCAGGAGCTGCAGGGTGCGGAAAACATCCACTTCACCGATGCTGGGGAGAGAAAACAGCTCACGGGGAGAAATGGTAACCTGGCTGATCTGCTCGTTGGTCTGCAAAATTTCTGATTCGGCGGTAACGGTAATACCCTGTAATTCGATCACGGTTTGGGACATCTCTATATCCAAAGGCTTGGAAACCGGTGTGTTTTGAACCTCTATTTCCCGGGGAAAATAGCCGATGTATCTCACCGTCAAACGGCACATGCCGACCGGTTCGTTCACCAGCACAAAGTATCCGTCGGTATTTGTGGTTGTACCCCGGCTCGTCCCACTCACGAAAACATTGGCCGAGGGCAGCGGCTCACCGCTTTGGGCATCGCGAACGTAGCCTTTGATATCGGATTTTGATTGGGCGAGAACGGAGGCTGAAAAGCAAAAAAGAAAGACGATTTGGAGCTTTTTCATTTTAGGTCCTGTTCAATGTCTAAAAATGTAGTGCCGGTTTTGGTGGAATATAATATTTTCGACTTTTTTATTGTTAGACAAAGACGGGACAAAAATTATTCCCGGATAATAATTTGAATATATTTCTTTGGAAGGAAATAATAACATTGGTGTAGTTTCTAACTTTATTTAATCAAATCTTTGGCAAATTTTCTCAAATTATTTCCGCAGATTTTTTCCTCACCTTATTATTATTTTTTAAATTCACCCT
>JAFGEC010000230.1 GCA_016931775.1 Candidatus Zhuqueibacterota bacterium
GATTTTTATGTATTTAAAAATTTGACCTCAAAATCAATGGTGTCGAAAAAACAAATACTTATGACACAAGTCCGACAGGCTCCTAGTTATTATATCTGAAAAAATCAAGTAGAAAATCACCGCCGTATCCAATACCGCTCGATCTCCTCCAGCGATTTGCCCTTGGTTTCCGGCAGAATCCACCACACGAAAACAAAGCAGAGAAAACACATAACAGCGTAAATCCTGAATGTGGTGGCTTCGCTCAACCGGTCGGCCATGACGGGAAAAGTGACCGAAACCGCGAGACAGGAAGCCCACAGCAAAACCGTGGCGATGGACATGGCCCGGCCGCGGATCCGGGTGGGAAAGATCTCCGATAAAACCACCCAGACGACCGATCCCATCGCCAGGGCGAAAAACGCCACATATGTGAAAATAAACACCAGTATCCAGAAAACATTATCCAGGCGGAAAAACAGTCCGACCAGCAAAAATGAAACCCCCATCCCCACCGATGCCACCAGCAAAAGCGGTTTCCGGCCGACCCTGTCGATGGTAAAAATGGCCACCAGGGTAAACACCAGATTGACCAATCCCACCAGAACCGCCTGCAGCAGTGCCGATACCCTCTCAAACCCGGCATTCTCAAATATTCGCGGGGCATAGTAGAGCACCGTATTGATGCCGGTAATCTGCTGGAAAACCGCCAGAGCCATTCCGATGATCAAGGCGATTCGAAATCCGGGTTTGACCAGCTCCAGCATCGATCCGCTTTCCAGCTTTATGGTCTCCCTGATATCACGCACCTCTTTTTGCGCGATTTCTTTTGTATTCACCTTTGTCAAAACAGCCAGGGCTTCCCCGTCCCTCTCCTTTTTTATCAGCCATCTGGGACTTTCGGGCACGAATATCAAAAGAAGCAAAAAAAGTGCGGCCGGCAGGGTTTCGGAACCGAACATCCACCGCCAGTTGGAAGGCCCCAGACCGGCACAGATCCAGTCGACAAAATACGCGGCCAGCATTCCGGAGACGATGGCCAGCTGATTCAGCGAAACCAGACTGCCGCGGATGCGCGGGGGTGAAATTTCAGCGATATACAGCGGAGACAGCATGGAAGCCGCCCCGACACCGATACCGCCGATAAAACGAAAAATAATAAACTGAAACAGGGTTTCCGGCAGTGCGCTGCCGACGGCCGAAACAATAAAAAGCACGGCGGAAACCACAAGAAGCTTTTTGCGTCCGATGGCGTCGCTGACCACACCGGCAATCGCCGCACCGGCGATACAGCCAACAAGAGCGCTGCCCACCGCCCAGCCCTCCTGTACCGCGTTCAGAGTGAAAAAATCCTTGAGATAGACCAGTCCACCCGCAATAATGGCGGTATCGAATCCGAACAACAGTCCGCCGATGGTGGCAACAAAGGATACGTAATAAATGTACAGGCTTTTTGTGGTCATGGATTGTTCCTCAAAGAAAAATTTTTACGCCTACAGATTTATCCGGGCATGTTTGGGTAAAAATAAGAATCATCCGGCAAATGAGTACCTGTTCAACTTTTACCGGCCGTTAAATTCCGCGACGGCATCAAACATGGCCACGAGATTTTTTACCGGAGTATTGGCCTGCACGTTGTGTACGGCGTTAAAAACAAAGCCGCCGTTTTCCCCGAGCACCTCACATCTCTCGAGCACCTGCCGCCGGACCTGTTCCGCCGTGCCGAACGGCAGCGTCGACTGTGTATCCACGCCGCCGCCCCAGAAAACAATCCTGTCACCATATTTTGATTTAAGAATTTTCGCATCCATGCCAAAAGCGGACACCTGAACGGGATTAAGAATATCAAAACCGCAGTCGATCATGTCTTCGATCAGGGGCTCCACCGCGCCGCAGGAATGCTTAAAAGTCTTCCACCGGGTATTTTCATGAATCCATTGGTTGACGGCCGCGTAATAAGGCTTGTACAAATTCCGGAAGGTCTCCGGGGAACAAAACGTTGAATTTTGCGTGCCGAAATCGGTGCCGCAGACAAATACGGCATCGACGTAATCTTCCACCACGGCTTTGACTTTCTGCAGATTCCGCAGAGCGATCTCGGTCTGTTTTTCAAAGACTTTATGAATATAATCCTGCCGGATTACGGTAGAGATATACCATTCCTCGATATCCCGGATTCCCTTGGGATTCTTGAGGAACGGAGCGGGAACCAGCGCAATATCCCCAAAGGCGGTACCGCCGAAAGTGGCGACCACCGCCCGGCCGGATGCGGCGGCTTTTTTCGTCTCCTGTTTGAAATAGTTCAAATGTGCGCCGGATATTTCACCAAACTCTTCCAGATTGTCATTGGGATCGAGCCCGGCCTCGTCGATGGGCGGCTGACGCACGATGGTGTCGAAAAAGAACCCACCCTTGGGCATCCGGCCGCTGGGCGGTGCGTCCGGATCGCCTTTTGGATAGATCAGCGTATCGCCGTTTTTATCCTTTGTGACGTTAAAATACTTGGAAACCAGCACCTCCAGTCCGCTGTCCGTTTTCCAGGGTTTCCAATCCTCGTTGGGAAAACCAAACATGGTTTCAGCGGCGGGTACGCCCTCGGCGTCGATGCCCAGCGCTTTAAGGAGATCCTGTTCCAAAAGACCGAGCATTTGATAGGGTTCGTGCACCTTGACGGGCCGTTTTTCCAAATCATAATAATCCCGCAACGCGGCGACACAGCTCACATGCATGCCCGTAACGGCCGTAGAACCGAAATCGACAGGTATTTTATCCGGTCGCTGATGATTGAGGGCTGTTAAAACCCGTTGACGGCTGGTCATTTTAGCACTCCGTTAGTTTGTTTTAGCCCGGTCCCGCTGCACAACCCAATACGTTCCGGCAATAAAATAAATAATTGTTACGGCAAACAGAATATTCTTTAAAGAAGCCAGATTCGCTTCCCAATTTTCGCTTCCCTTGAGAAACAATTCAAGCGGTAAGACAAAACATGCAATCAAAGCAGCCAAAGCGATAATACCGGATACTTTGGTCAGAATCGAAGGCGGTTGGGTTTTGTCCTGCTTTTCTCCGGCTTGAGTTTTTTGCGGTGTGCTCTCTTCCTTCTCGGCCGGCAAATCCCCGGTTGCTCCCGCCAGATAGGAAAACAGGATATAGCAGCCGGAGGTAATCACCCATACCGGTACAAGTAAAAAGAACAGATGCAATATTTTTGTCTGCCACAGCACAAGCGCCACACCGATGGCTATCATCCATGAGGCAAGTGCGGGCCAGTTCATCAGCAATCCTTTCCGGGATGCCCAGAAGCGTTTAAAGCCGATTTTAGGAAAAATCCAGTGTTCGACAACCACGATCGCGCCCATTGGAACGAGCAGCAATCCGTAAATACCGACAAAATCCAGCAATTTGGTAAAAACGAACGGAAAACAGGCAATGATCGTGGTCACGCCGCCTGCGATCAAAGTGACAATCCAGCGGGGCCAGTTGGGGGTAATAACCTGCAGAGCCAATCCGGCCCGGTAAAGGGTGGGATTGGATGTGGTCCAGCCGGCGATCACAACGGCGATGGCGCCGGAAATACCCAGTGCAAAAAACGCAACGCCACCGGAATCGATTTCCTTTAAAGGTGATTGTAAAAACACAGCAGTTGCCGCGCCCATGATGCCTGCGGCGACCCATGCGAGATAATGGCCCAGGTACATACCGAAAGCGGAATACAGTCCGTAGGAAGCGCGTTTTGCATACCGGAAAATGGCCATATCAGATAAGCCCAAATGCATGGCCAGGTTACATATCCAGGCAAAGGCCATCACATGCCAGAATCCGATGCTTTCTTTCCCACCGGCAGCCTTGCCTGTCCATATTTTTTGATTGGCAATTTTGAAAAAATCCCCGATACTGTTCAATTCGCCGTCAGCCAAGACGGTTTTCGCAAGGTACGGCATTGTCACCAGGGCACCGGCGATAAACATCAGAAACATCCAGGGAGAACACACCGTGGCGAACTGGGCGAGTTTTTTAAATCCCAATATCGCCAGGGTGACGACCACGGCTCCGACGACGAGCACGACCAGAACAAACCGCATATCTTGGGGATACCAGTTGGTTTGCGCCGGGATGTTAAACGGCAGCCTGACGGCTGAAGCGGAAACGGTAATCATGGCGCCCGCAAGGATACAGTATAATATGGCGTTTAAAATATTATAAAAAATCGTAACGTACGGCCCGGCGATCTTGCGCAGATACCAGTAAAGGGTCACACGGGTCTCAACGGCAATCGGTGCACAAACCAGTGTCCAGGATAAAACAGCCAGCAGATTTCCGAATACAAGTCCCAGTAAAACATCAAGGGTACCTGCACCCCAGGCCACAAACATCGCACCAATGACAAACTCCGTGGCAGCTACGTGCTCGCCTGCAAAAAGTCCGGCAAAGTGGCGCCCGCTCTGCAGACTTTTTTCTGCGATCGGCTCACGATCGTATTCATAGGTCTGATCCAGACGTTTGATAATACCGCTGACTTTTTTTTGCTCGCCCATTTGGTTTCCTTTCGATTAACACCGCAGCAGCTTAAATTTTGACAAAATAAAAACTATGAGGAATATTTGCAACAATTATTATTTATTTGTGATAAGGCACAAGCGTTACCGGTCCCAGCAAACCGGATGTTTGGCAGGACCATTCGGATGCGTCGAACGGAAAATAATCGATGGATACAAAATTTATGTCATAAAATTTTTTCCAGCCCGGATTCCGTTTTTCAACATCTATGATCCGGTTGGCACCGAGATTGGTGATATAGATATCCAGCATGTTTTCGTTTTGAAAAAGAGAATTTCCAAGATCGGCCACAAACGGATGGCAAAATATCGTCGATATTTTTTCATCGTTCACTCGAATTTCCGCACTGTTGGCAACACCGCCCAGGTGCAATAACCAGCCGTCGCAGGGCACGGTAGGTTTGATGACCGTCGTCCGGTACCGGGCCGTGCCTGAAAAAATCTGATATTTATCACCCAAATCCGTCCAGGAAACAAGTTCTGATAGAATTGTGTCTTTTGGACATTCGGGTCCGCCGGCAATATAGGAAAGCTCCCACTGGCCTTCGACAGGATAACTCATTTCCAAAGGCTGAATGTATTTGTAAGGCTCTGCTTTAACCGGGGATGGGCTGGTTAAAATAAATAATGACTCACCGACATCGAGGGATAACAGCACCTGATTTTGGCCCCTGGAATCCCGGCGCCACTTCGCCGTACCCCCGGAACCGTTAAGCGGATTAAATAAAAATCCGCCATCGGCAGGGACATTCAGGGTGAGCCATCCCCGAAAAGACAAAGGTCCGGGATTGGTGACGAAATAAATAGACTGCGTTTTTGTTTTACGCCGGGTAAAGCACAAGTGATGTTTCGCAAACGACTCGCCGAAAACATCGGCATATCCCAGCAGCAGATCGAGTGAATCGCCGACCCAAATTTTCCCGCGACCGGTCTCGGCTTTGTAAATATTTTCACTCTGTTGGATCAGATTTATCCCGGCTTTACTTTGTTGCAGTTTTTGTTGGCGTTCTTCCCGTCCCGCAAATCCGGGGACTTTTTCAGGCAACGTTCCGTGAAAAATAACCGTCGCGCCGGCAGATGCCAGACGAATCAATTTATCAATAGTCTGATGAGGAACATGTATCATTTGAGGCACGATAATGGTTTTATAGCAGATCCCGTCGGATGTGACCAGACCGGCACTGGAATATTGCATCGATTCAAGTAGCCGGTCGGAAATGTAGTCAAATGTGAAACCATTACCCCATAAAAATTGGGCAATTGCATAAAAATCCGTGCCGGTCAGCCAGTCGGCGGTATTATGAACCGTCAACGGCTGAAGCAGACCCTCGGGATTTTGCCAGATATCGTGAATGGGAAAATACAGCAGCACATCGTTATCCGGCTGGCCGGTTTGCAAAAACGCCTGACTGCGGGAGATATATTTATTGAGTGCCGGCAGATTTTGCCAGAAAGGATTGCCGGGACCAAAATTTGTCGAAGCATAAAACAACCATCCCGGCCAGTCTTCATTGCGCGGAGAATAGGTTACACCGTGATAAAATATATGGTTGATTCCCCCGCAAAAAAGTAAATCGACCTGCGGTTTTATTTCTGCCAGAGAAACCTTAAAATGCTCGCCTGCCCATGTACCGGTCTCGGCAGACACCAGTTGTTTGCCGGACAGGTGGGCGGCGGACGAGGCAAATTTAAAAACCAGCGGATCAGGATGGCCGGATTTTTCAGGATATCCGTGAACATCGGGTAAGCCGGGTATGTCAAAAAGCGCCGGACCGAACGATTCGGTTTCCGGGATATCGACAGTGGCGTACAAATCCAAAAGATTGCCGGGCGACCCGTGTGCCTGACTTCTTGTTTTGATATTTATGGCAGAAGCCCATTTTGCCCAATTTTTGGTAAATTCTTCCCTGAGCAGGTCATCGAGGGTTTTCCGGTAATCGTATTTTACCCGCCCGATATATTCCTTTTCACCCTCGTTTAAAAGGGCAGGCAATTGCTGTGCCAGATCGTATCCCCGCCGGTGTTGAAACTGGTAAAAAAAATCATGGGTCCAGTCGGCCCCATAAACTTCGTACGAATCGTTATAAAAACACCGGACCGGTGTTCCGTTATAATTTTTAAACGCTTCGTCCAGGGGATTTAAATATGTTTTCAACGCAGCGGCTGAAAAATGATCCAGAACCGGCCCCTCGGAACCCGGCGCCGCACGTTTCACCTGTTGCCCCGTCGGCTGACTGTAAACGGCAAGCACCCGCCATTTTCCGGCGGGTACATTCCATGTCAAAAACCCGTCATCCCGAACCTGATCCGTCAGGTTTTTACTGATCGTATCTGAAACGGCCGCAACTCTGACGAGCTGTTTACCGTCGCTTTTTAATTGTCTGTTAAAAATTGTCCCCGGTCTCGCATCAAACGGCTCGATGAGGAATCTGGATGCGGATTCGTTTTCAGACAAATGCGGGCCGCCGAAAGGCCAGCCGGTTCCGCAGGTCATATCGGCGTCCATCCCCAGTTCCCGGGCTTTATCCGTAACCAGAGCCAGCTGCCGCATCCAGCGGTGACCGGCAAACAGAATAAATTGGTCTTCGTAACCTTTCGTACCATAAATAGGAATAATGTGAACGCCGCCGAATCCCGCATCCGCCATTTGTTGCAGTTGAAAAACCAGTTCTTCTTCCTCCACAGCGCTTCCCATCCACCACCAGTAGGCCCACGGCCGCGTGGAGGACGATTCCTCCGGCCAGGTCAGGATGTTCTGCCGGCAATTCAGACATAACAGGCAAAGCAGAATGACGGCTGTTATATGAAAAATTTTCATGGAAATACCCTTGTTTAATACTGCTGTTCAACCTATTATCTACGGACAATATGTGTATTTCGCAAGAGAAAATATGGGGACAGGACGGAAAAAGATGTGTTACATTTCATACATCGGCTATAAATAACGATTCCTGGGAATTAAAAAATGGTGCAAGGACGGGGAAAAATGACTCAAGGGCCGGTAAAAATGGCGCAAGGACGGGAAAGACGATTCCGGGGCTACAAATTGAATGAAAAATTAATTCACATGTGTGGAATATGCTATAATTTCCCTATAAATGACATATGATTTATAAAATTCCATTCATCTCAAAACCTCACCAATCTGCGTCCAAAACTTTTTTTTCCACGAAAGTAACAGTGAAAGCTGTGCTTTCAATAATCCGATGTTTACCCCATTTTTATAGCGACCAAAACCGGGTAGCTTGCGGAGCCGATAGAGTCCCGCCGGATGGGACATCAACAGCGGTGTCCTTATGATTTTTAAAGGCGTCTCTCTTACTGACCGCTATTGAGGAATGAGCCGAAGTCAGCTTAAATCAGGATTGGAAAATTCTTTTCCCCTATCCATAACTGAGCTTTCACCATTGACCACCTTTTCCCTTGCTTTTTTCCTATTTATTATATACTATTTTTCGAACTGTAAAAGGCAGGAGCTGTTTAATAACTTTTAACGAGTTTGGAATGCTCTACGATATTCGATCCATCTCACTCGATGAGTGGCTACCGGATCGATGCATGCCCGCTGGGGATCCTTTTGATCCCACAGCGTTGATACCGGAACACGGTTGCGGGAGTCTCGCCGCGCATTGCCAAAAGTTCGCGCCTGGCGATCGGCGCCTGCTCGAAGGATTGTACCGTGACGTGCTTGATCGCTATGGCTGTTGCGGTTTCGTAGCCTGGTACGAAGGCAAAATTGTTGGATACAACAACTTTTTCCCTCGAGAGATCGCAAAAGACATCCGATTCTATGGATGGGGGACGGACGAAGACATCGCCTCCAACACACTGGTCCATAATTGTATTTCCATACTCCGTAATGACAACTTTAGGAGGAGGGGAATCGGCACGAATCTGATGCTTCACTCTCTTCGCTGGGGCAAGTCCCAGGGGTGGGAACGGATGGAAGTCCATCTTGTCCTGCCAAATATCGCGAGCGGTTTTGCGAACGAGCAGAAGTCTGGTCAAGCCTTCTGGGAGAAGCTGGGGTTCAGCGTGTTCCGGTCGGAAGAAGCTAACTCAGCGACCAAGGAGATATATGGAGTAAACGAGCGGTACTCCATGGCCGTGGACCTGCGTAGATAGAGTATGTAGAGCTCCCAACAAGGCAATCCAAGCTACCTCCTAAAGGCCGCTCGAATGATATTTGTATATTGATTAAATTTCAGCTGATAAAATGAGAAAATCATGAATTTAGGGATATTTCGAAACAGCCGATTTTACGATTTACTCGAAAAAAATGACGTTGCAATTCTTCGTTCTATAAAACTGCCAACACAATAAACATCATTTTTTGGATTCAAGCATTATATGAAGAAAAAAGAATACAGAGTAAAAGTTCATCTCGCTTCAAAAGGATTTAAAAATCTTTCTTTTGAACAATTATCTTGCGAAAGAATAAGACTATCGACTTCCCCTTCTGGTCTTTACTGCAAAGGGATGGCTAATTGAAATGGACAGGCGGACGGATGAATTCCTGCGAGAAGATGAGGAATTTATAAATGAAACCATACGGAATACGTTATTTGAATATTTTACTTTGCCTTGTTTTTACACTTTTTCGTTGTTTTATATCTAAAACGAAAATAGCAAAAAGTCCGGCCGGCGGTCTGTTCCAGGTTAACTCGGCAGCCCTCGCTTTTGACGACAAAGCGGTCAAATTTTCAAATTCGTCAAAACAGTGCATTGCTCAGTGCCGTGATTGAGCCTGGTAAAAGTCACAATCAGTTTTGCAGATAATCCTTCAAAGAAAGGGGAAAGGAGAAAGGAACATGTGAACGCCGTGAAACCGCTTATCCTTCATCTGCCGTTCATTGGAATGTTGTTGATCCTCGGTTTCTTCGTCCTGGCGGACGTTGGCTACCTGGCGTGGTTTCGGAGTGAATCGACTTACGCCTGGACGGTTATGGTCTGGTATCCGCTCTGCGCTTTGCTTGGATTGACGCAGGCAATCCTTTGGATTCGCTGGATTATAAATCGCGGAAACTATCCAAGAAAATTCGGCGCATTGTGTTCGTTGGCTTTCTCATCGTTGGTACAACGGTCTTGTGCCTGTTCGTACTCCAAACAGCCGAACGATGGAATCTCTGGTAGTCGCGTGGATGAATCGGCATGGTCTGTAAGCCGCTTTAAGGCGTAAGCACACGGGCTACCGGAAGCACCCCGTGGCTGAGCGGCATGGCGTTAGACAAGAAATTTATATTTTTAATCAACAACAGTAGTGTCGCGTCCTAAAACAATTAACTCATAACCATCACTTTCCAGTGAGAAAAAAATGCAAAAATTCAGAATTTTATTGGCAATATGTGGTTTTATTCTTTTCGTTTGTTATCTCGTTTTTATTTTAGATTACACTGATTTGAGTTGGTCAAATAATCTGGGAAGCTATATAGGGATTACCTCTTCTTGGCTATTAATATTTTCGGGAATGAGTTCTTATTTTTACGACCGAAAAAAAGTCCGGGAGGAAGGTTTACAAAAGTCTAAAAAATAAAACCTGATGGCTTTTCAAGATATAATTATTCATTCCACAATGATAGATTTTTAATCTTCCGGTTTTAAAATCAACGCATTGTATTTTTATTCGTCACAACATATAAAATGGAGTTTAGAAAACATGCCACAATTAAAAAAAACTTTCCATTTTTTCATCATCCTAATCTTATCGTTTTGCTGTTCAAAAGATCCTGTAAACAATAATAATAAACAGAATTCAAACAGTTATTCGGAAAACGCAGAATCGGCGTTCCAGTCTTTGATCACTTTATATTGGAATGATAACAATCATATATTTTATTCGACCAATTATAAAAATGAAAACTTGAATTATTGGTGGCAGGCGCACGGATTAAACGCAATTGTCGACGCTTCCATTAGGGTAAAAAACGATAAATATTTCAAGATGATATCCGATTTTTATAACGGTATCGGCATAGCGAACGACGGATTTATAAACGATTTCTACGATGACATGGCCTGGATGGGAATTGCATTACTCAGGGCATACGAACAAACAAATATAAACAAATACCTCGATACTTCCACCCAATTATGGGATAATATAACAACCGGTTGGAACGAAAATAATGGTGGCGGCATTGCCTGGAACAAACATCAGTTGACCTATAAAAACACGCCTTCTAATGCAACAACCGCCATACTATCATTCAGACTTTACGCTATAACCAAAGACAAAAAATATTTTGACCTGGGTGAAAAGACAATGAACTGGTTGTATGATACTTTGGTCGATAAATCTTCAGGTATGGTGTGGGACGGTATAGGGAGAACCGAGGCAAATTTAATCGACGATAACTGGCTGTTTACTTATAATCAAGGCATTTTTTTAGGGGCCTGTATCGAATTCTATAATACTTCCCAAAAAGAAATCTGGCGTGAAAGAGCAATCAAAACAGCCGATAATGCGATAATTGCATTTACCGGACATTTCAATGTATTAAAAGATGAAGGAAAAGGTGATGGCGGTTTGTTTAAAGGTATTTTAATACGTTATTTGAAATATCTTTCAGATCAGCCGTTTCTTGACAAAGCGAAAAGCGACGTCTATAAAGCATTCATCAAAAATAATTCAGAGGTCTTGTGGAAAGCCGGAAAATCGGCTTCATATCCATATACCTTTAATCACGACTGGACGAAAAATCCGGCCGGGGAAATCGATCTGTCGGTACAATTAAGTGGTGTTTTCCTTCTTGAAGCATGTTCCGGAATTGAGATAAAAAAGCATTGATTTTTGATGAATACTTTATAAATTTCTGACAATTCTACTGAAAAAATAAAAGTCCTCATATAAGGAGAAAGAAATGGATGATAAGAACTTTATGATAGTTGAAGAAAAAGTAACGAAAAAAAATTATATTCTGGCCATCCTTTTTTTCGTTGTTGCACTTGTATGCCTTTTCCTTTCATATTTAGGTCCTCATTTTAAAATAGACTATCATTTCGTCATTCCCGGTACGAGTATTTCATTTGGGTGGTTGGCTCTTTTATTTGCAGGTTCCAGTTTATTTAAACCTTTTATAAAGGAAACTATCGTTAAAAAACAAGTGTCTGCCATCCACCATGCTATCGCAAACAAAAATATTCAGTTGTTAAAAAAAGCACTGGATAATGGTGCTGATATCCAAATCATAGATCCAGTGACCCAAAATCCCCCTTTGCTCCATGCCGCCCATACGGGAAATACCGATATTATTAATTTGCTGCTCGATCGTGGTGCTCCCTTAAATTCAGTTGGTCACTTTGATGGGGTTTATCAGGGCGCAAACGCACTTTTTATTACCGTTTTGCAGAGGGATTTTAAAAATGCATCGTTACTTTTGAAAAAAGGAATCGATATTAACCATCAAATCGAGGATGGAGGGACGGTTTTATTATCGGCGGTAAATCGGCTCGCGTCGGATGTTGTTTCTTTTCTGATTGAGAATGGAGCGGATCCGAATATTCAAGACAAAGCTGGAAACACAGCATCCATTGTTGCTGCGAGATTGAGATCCAAAAAAATATTAAAAATCTTTATTGATAAAGGGATAAATATCGATCAGGAGAACAGGCGCGGCGAAACTCCGTTAAGGGTTGCCATCAGGAATATTGATATAGATTTATTCACGTTTCTAACAAAAAACGGTCTCAAGAACGTCGGACGCAAGCTTAGAATACCCAATGGTTTCACAGTTATTTCATGAATAATAATTCCTCTTACCTCCCTATCAGCCGCAGAATTTCCGCTTCAATCTGCTTTCGGGAATAGAGATCCCGCAATAAATTGGTCTCGGATTCGAGTACGGACACCTGGGCATCGGTTAAATCCAGGATCGAGCTGAATCCTGCAGCATACTGCTCCGACACCACTTCAAGATCCTTGCGCGCCGAAGTGAGATTGGTCCGATGGATTTCTATCAATTGGTTTTGAGTATCCAAAGCCCTGTACTGGTTTGACAAGGCCTCATCAAAATCCCGCAACGCAGCCTCATAATCCAGCTGCGCTTCTTCCACGTTCAGTTTGCTTTTTTGAACGTTCTGATTCTTGTTGAATCCGTCAAACAAATCAATACTCAGGCGCAGGCTGATCTGGTCGCTGTTGATCGGCGAACCGCCAAAAACGCCGTTGCGCTGAGAAACAGAGTACGAACCCGACACGGATGGCAGATAGGCTTCTCTGGCCATGCGTAATGACAGTTCCTGAACGTCCATCTGAGCTTTATATTGTTTAAGAGACGGGTTGTTTTCAAGCATAGTATTCAATGCCACTTCATAATCCGGAACCATAATACTGTGGACATCCAGCGGCTCGATATCCAATTCAACGTTGGGCTGCTGTCCCATCACAATATTCAGAGCCCGCTTGGATGAGGCACGTGCCTCAAGCTCACGGACGAGTTGGCTTTCGAATGTACCGCGTTGGACTTGAGATTTTAACAAATCCGATTGCCTCTTTAATCCCAACTCGACCATTTGTGTCATTTTTTTTATCTGTTCGTCGGACAACCGGATATTCGACTTGTATACGCCGATCAGCGTATCAGAAGCCAGGATTTGGAAATACAGCCTGGCAACGGACGCACGAATTTGATCCTGCATGGAAAATTCCGAATATTCTGAGGAGCGCTGCCGTACCCTGGCCAGCTTTATTCCCGAATACATGCCGGCATAATAAAATTGTTGATTGACACTTCCGCCCAAACTCCAGTCCCACGGATCCTGCACTTCATCGACCAGCGGCCCGGAAGTGGCTGTTGAGGCATTTACCGCTGCACTGGGATACAATCCGGCTACAGCCTGTTTGACGGAAATCCGGGACTGCTCCAAAGCATATCCGCTTTTCAGTAAATCCGGATTATTCACCAGTGCCAGTTGTATACACTCGTCAAGCGTTTTTATCTGGCCGAACGCATGATTCCAAACTGAAAGTACAACCAGCAACAATAAAATCCTTTTCATTTATTCCTCAAAAATTTCTTTTCAAATTCGTACATTAACCATACTATTCATAGCGGAGTGCATCGATAGGATTTAATCCGGCCGCCTTGCGGGCAGGATAAAACCCAAAAAACACACCTATGGTGCCCGAAAAAGTAAATGAAATGATCACAATTCCCGTTCCAATCAGTGTGCTAATACTCGTCCATGTATTGAGAATAAAAGCAATAATCACTGAAAGCAGTATGCCGAGAATACCCCCGGTTACAGAAAGCACGACAGCCTCCAGTAAAAACTGCAATAAAATATCCTTGCCGCGGGCACCCACCGACATACGAATTCCGATCTCACGTGTTCGTTCGGTCACCGATACCAGCATGATATTCATGATACCGATGCCTCCCACCACAAGCGAAACGGCGGCAACGGCACCGAGCAGCATGGTCATAATCCGTGAGGTTTCGGAAGCCATTTCTGTAATCGCCGTTTGGTTGGCCACCATAAAATCATTTTCTTCACCATATTCGATTTTATGCTCCCGCCGGAGGATATCCGTCAACTCTGACTGTGCTTTCCCGATCGTTTCAAGTGATGTTGCACTGGCATTGATCATATTGACAAAACGGTCCCCCTTGAGCCGGTTGAGAACAGTGTTCGACGGCGCAAAAATGATATCATCCTGATCCTGGCCGCGGGCGTCCTGGCCTTTTTCTTTCAGTACGCCGATGACTTTGAACGGGGTATTCCGGATGCGGATTTTCTGGCCCACAGGATCCGAATTGCCAAAGATGTTTTCTGCAACTGTCTTGCCGAGTACGGCGACTTTTTTCCGTGAACGGTTGTCTTTATCTGTAAAAAACTCGCCTGACTCCAGGTCCCATACACGAATGTTCAGATACTCGGGATCCACACCCTGAACCGAGGAATTCCAGTTGTTCCCGTTTCCGACCACTTGGCCCGCAGACATGACAATCGCCGACACATATTTGATTAAAGCGGCTTCTGCACGAATGGCTTCCACATCATCCATGGTCAGGCGGTTAAAACTGCCCGCACCACGGTTAACACCGCCTCTCTGGCTGAATGACGGGAAAACGACGATCATATTATTGCCCATTGAACTAATCTCCTGGGCAATCCGTCGCTGCGACCCCTCTCCGATTCCGACCATAACGATCACCGCACTCACACCGATAATGATCCCAAGGGAGGTGAGCAGACTTCGCATTCGATTTTTCATAATACTCTTAAAAGAGGCTTTAAAAAGATTTGTTAATTGCAGCATCAGTCTGCCTCCCTTGTCATTTCAAGCACTGTTTGAGCAATAATTTGCTTTTCGACAGGGCCGTCATTCAAAATAAGCCCGTCCCGCATTTTAACAATACGCCGGGTATAGGAAGAAATATCATCCTCGTGTGTAACAATGAGTATCGTCATGCCCTGCTCATTGAGTTCCTGGAAAACCGACATCACTTCGACTGATGTCCGGCTGTCGAGATTACCTGTCGGCTCGTCGGCTAAAAGAATACTCGGTTGATTGACCAGCGCACGCGCAATGGCAACGCGCTGCTGTTGACCGCCGGAAAGTTGATTCGGATAATGGTCCACTCGGTCGGACAGGCCCACTCTGTCAAGAGCCTGCCGGGCCGCTTCCTGCGGATTTTTGATCCGGTGGTTGCGGTCATAAAAAAGCGGCAATTCGACATTTTCAAGAGCAGTGGTGCGGGGCAACAGATTGAAACCCTGGAAAACGAATCCGATTTTCTGATTTCGAATATCGGCATATTCGTCTCTCGACAGCGAACTGACATCCATATCATCGAGATAGTAAGAACCGGATGTGGGCTCGTCCAAACAACCGAGTAAATTCATCAGTGTGGATTTCCCGGAACCCGATGCACCCATGATAGCGATAAATTCACCGGCATGGACGGCCAGGTCCACACCCCGCAGGGCGTGGACCTTAATTTCACCGACATTGTAAATTTTTTTCAATTCCTTGGTTTGAATAACTGGCTTCATAAAATTTTACTTGGTTCTTTATTTACGTATCAGGTTGTTTTAGTGTTCAATTCTTATCTTGGTTTTTAAAACGGTCTTCCGAATCCCGGAGGCCGGGGCAAACTCGAGGTGGTATCTTCGGACTCGGATGATTCTATCTCGCTGATCACCTTCATTCCCGCTTCTACTTTTGGCGCCGGACCCGGCAACGATAAAATCTCGATATTCCGGCCATCTGTCGAACCAGTTTTTACCGGAAGTGTGGAAAGGTCATTATTCTTGTCAAAATACCACAGCATGGCAAAATGTCCTCCGTTCATCATAGAAGACATACCGCCGAATCCCGCACCGGAAGCGCCGCCGCCGGGCATCCCGAATCCTCCTGCAGCAGGACCACCCGAAACCGTACCGGATCCGTTGTCGACGCCGAACTGTTTACGCATATTTTCGAACATTTTTTTCCACATGGACGGTGTCGGCTGCAGTTTGGTGGCGGCAATTGGCGCAAGCAGAACATCTTTTTTCAGCTCAACAATAAAATCCATATCCGCCGTCATTCCCGGCAAAAGCAGTCCCTCCGGATTTTCGGCATCCACCACGACCGTATAATTGACCACATTCTGCACCGTCTCCGGCTGCAGCCATACCTGCCGCACCTGTCCGTCGAATTTTTTTTCATCGTACGCCTGAACGGTAAACTGAACCGGCTGCCCGACTTTGATCAATCCGATTTCGCTCTCATCAACCAGTGCGTGTATTTCCATTTTCGACAGGTCCTCGGCAATTAAAAAAAGTCGCGGTGTTTGGAAACTAGAGGCAACGGTCTGCCCTTCTTCAACTTCTCTGTAAATGACCGTACCGTTTATGGGCGACCGGACAAACGCATAGCGCATGTTCTGCTCCGCCCGTTCGAGATTGTTCTGGGAGGACAATAAGGATGATTTGGCAGACAAATAATTACTTCTGGCCGTGACGTACTCCAGCTCTGATAACAACTCTTTTTGGTAAAGTTTTTCCGTCCGTTCAAAATTATACTTTGCCTCGTCATACTGCGCCTGACTGCGAAGCAGACTCGCCCGGGCGTCACTCACCTGCACGGACAAAATTGTGGTATCGATCACCGCCAGTAATTGATTTTTCCGCACCGTGTCGTTGAAATCAACATATATCTTGTCAATAATACCGGATACCTGCGTACCGACCTCAACCGTCGTCACCGGCTCAATCGTGCCTGTGGCATTGACCGTGTTTTCAATATCACCCTTTACGATTTCAACGAACGTATATGTCGTTTTACCGGTGCTTTTCTTTTTCAGGGTCAACCACAGCGTGATAGCAATACCCGCCAGCACAACAATCGTTATGATGACTTTGAATTTACGCTTCAAGAATTACTCCTGTCTTTAAAAACCGCATTCCGCTATTTGCTTTTATTATAATAAGCGGTCGTTTCAATATCTCCTTCCGGAGAATTGCGCGTGGACACGCTCTTCAGGACGGTGCCGTCTTTTTCCAGACTCAGGACCTCCTTAATTTTCATTTCCACATCCTGGCCGTCCCAGTTCATAAGGAGCGTGGTGTTGATCGTCAATTCTTTTTGATCATCCGACCACTGGGCAGTTGCTTTTCTCAAACCAAACTCCGTTTCATCCTCTGTTTCCTTACCGTCGAGCGTCACCGTGGCTTCAATGGTAAAATCGCCCATCATGGGATTGGAAACAAACCGTTCGGTGGCCAGTTTTTGTTCATCCTGTTTAAAAATAATTTTTGACGCATCCATGCGGGGCATGTCACCCGTGTCTTCCAGCCGGGATTCATCCAGTATCCAGGTTCCGGAAAAATCAACCGGTTTTGCCGCGAAAACAACAATTGCCGCCATACACAAAACTGCCATTGAGAACATAAAGTGCTTTTTCATTTTCTTTTCCCTTCTTTTAATCCACAACATGGTTTTTGGTTAAGAATTTTGCCGCAGAAGAAATCGGCAGCATGAAATGATTGTCTTTTTTTTTCAATCTGCCGGCAGGTATAAAAACTTGATTCTCGATTTTTCCTCCTGCTTGGTATTTTATTTTACAGGCCCGAGAAGATACGAAAAATTTATGTTCGATGGAAACTTTTCTGAACCAAACGACTTTTATTTTGAACAAAATATCAAATTTAACGAATAATGTGCTTATATTGACATTGGTTTAATTTTTTCTGTTATTGATAAATAAATACCGGCAGTTGGTAAAAAAAGTTTGGGCATTGGGTTGAAAATGATTATCTTTAAGAATATGTGTCGTATCACGGCCTGATCGCAAAATACGCCTAAACAGCAATACTGCTTAATTTAGTGTTCTATCGAGCCAAAGTATTTAAATATATCCGTAATTGACTATCAAAAGATGTTTAAACGAATTTACTTTCAAATTATTTTTTGGGCAATTATTGCCGGAATCAACATCGGCTTTACCGTTTATTTTCTGCCCCTGAGAACGATCATTTTATCCACTCTGTTTGTGCTTTTCTTTCAGATGTTTGTATTTTATTTCAACGTCGGTGTCCTGTTCCCGCGGTATTTTTCCCTCAAGAACACCGGGCGGTTTGTTTTGATCACGGCGGCATTCATCGTGTTTGTCACGCTGTGCCAGACAATGGCCGATTATTATTATTTCTCAAAACTTATCCTGAAAGGAGGCCCCTTTGGCAGGCCTCACATGATGATGATACTGATGAGAAGTTTTTTCTGGCTGTCATTTATCGATATGATCAGTACGGTTTACATGATGCAAAACCGCATCCGCGAACAGTCCGAACAGACTCAGCGTTTAATCGCCGAAAAATTAAACACGGAATTAAAACTGCTAAAAGCACAAATTAATCCGCATTTTATTTTTAATACGCTTAACAATATTTATTCACTCTCCTATATGAAATCCGAAAAAGCACCCGAGGGCATATTAAAGCTTTCGCAAATGCTTCGCTATGTCATTGAAGAATGTGAAGGGGAAAAAGTGACCCTGAAATCGGAAATTGAATATATTGAAAATTATATCGCTTTCCAAAAAATGAAAACTCCTAATGAGCAAAACATTTTTTTTGAGTATTTCAATACCGATTCCGAAATTTTAATTCCACCCATGCTTTTTATGCCGTTTATTGAAAACAGTTTTAAATACAGTAAAATTGAAGAACAACCACAATCATTTATAAAAATAAAACTGACAACAGATCACCAAAAAATCAATTTTACCATCCGCAATTCGGTCCCCAAATCCGGCCGGCCCAAACCGGGCGCCGGAACCGGCATTGACAATGTAAAAAAACGATTGAACATTATTTTCCCCGACAAGCATACTCTCAGCATACATCAAGAAAATAACGAATTTATAGTCGATTTACGGTTACTGATTTTATGAAAATTCGCTGCGCCATTATAGATGATGAATTTCTGGCACGTCAATATTTAAAAGATTATGTCAGCAAGATTCCGTTTCTGGAATTAAAAGGAGATTTTAATTCACCTCTCAAAGTCTTCGATTTGCTTAATAGCAATGAGATCGACTTGCTGTTTCTCGATATCAGTATGCCGGATATCAGCGGACTGGATTTTATAAAATCACTGGACAAACAACCTTTTATTATCCTGACGACTGCCTATAGGGAATACGCTCTCGATGGGTACGAACTCAATGTAACGGATTATTTGCTCAAGCCGTTCCCTTTCGAACGTTTTCTCAAAGCGGTTAATAAAGTAATGAATTTAATGGAGCTGAAATTTAAAATAGACAAATCATCAGATTCGGCAAGTCCGAAAGCACAAATCCTTGATGATTATTTAGTCATCCGGGCTGACAGAAAATATTACAAGATTGATTATAATGACCTGATCTACATTCAAGGGCAAAAAGCGTATGTTACATTTTATACAATCCGGCAGCAAATCACGGCGCTGGTGTCACTCAGGGAACTGGAAGAGAAGCTGCCGTCGGATCGTTTTATCCGCATTCATAAATCATTTATCGTCGCAATAAAAAAAATTCAGGCACTTGAGGGCAATTCTATTGTAATAGGTTCCAAATATTTGCCTATTGGTAAAAATTATCGAAAAATAGTGGATGGCGTCTTTGGTTTAAAAGAATAAAAAAGGAGATAAATGCATGAACAAATTACTTGTTTTGTTTACTATTCTTTTTGTGACAACAATTCTTCCATTGGAGATTTTTGCCCAGGAAGCCGAACAACCATCCTATCATGCCTGGTGGCGAGACGGTTTCGGCCGGTGGCCGCGTCGCAATCCCAAGGCAAGAAGCCTGCCGCTCATTCAAGTGAAGGGCAACAGCTTTGTCAACACAAATGGAGACACCATCTTGTTCCGTGGATTGGCAATATCCGATCCCGATAAAATCGCAAACCAGGGACACTGGGATCAAAAGCACTTTGAAAAAGTCAAAGAAATGGGCGCAACACTGGTGCGTATCCCGGTTCATCCCGTCGCATGGCGGGAGCGCACGCCACAGAAATATCTGGAACTCCTTGACCAGGCCGTTGAATGGTGCACCGATCTAAAGATGTACATCATTATCGACTGGCACTCTATCGGAAATCTGAATATGGAGCTGTTCCAGAATCCCATGTACGACACAACCAAAAAAGAGACCTATGAATTCTGGCAAACCATTGCCCGTCATTTCCGGGGCCATAACACCGTTGCTTTTTATGAAATCTTTAACGAACCGACAATCTACCGGGGTCAATTGGGCAGTATGACCTGGCCGGAATGGAAAAAAATCAATGAAGATATAATCAGGCTGATCCGTGCCTGGGACACCGAACCCATCCCCCTGGTTGCCGGTTTTGACTGGGCTTATGACCTGACACCTTTGCGCATCGATCCCATCAATGCCGAGGGTATCGGCTACGTCTCTCACCCCTATGCGCATAAAAGAAATCAGCCATGGGAACCCAAATGGGAAGAAGCTTTTGGTTTTGCCGCAGACAATTATCCCGTTATGGCGACGGAGCTGGGTTTTGGAATGCGTTCCAGTGATAAAATAGACAAAGATCACTACGGCCCAAGAATCATTAATTATCTTGAAAGCCGCAGAATGAGTTGGGTCTGCTGGGTTTTCGATCCGGAATGGGGCCCTAACATGATGAAATCATGGGAAACCTATGAATTGACGCCCAGTGGCGAATTTTTCAAAAAAGCAATGCACGGCCAGGTTCGGGAGAAAGACAAAAAGTGAAACTTTGTAATCCGGCAGTGCAATTTAAAAATAAATGAATTTTCAGGTCAAAATGACCTCACCGTTTTATTTTAAAAAAAGGAGTAAAGCTCATGAAACGAAGAGAGTTTTTTAAAATTTCAGGCGGAGCCATTCTTGGTGCCACGGCTCTGCCCTACTTTCCGGGTTGTTCACCATCTTCGGGTCCGAGAAAATTACCGCACATCGGACTGCAACTCTATACGGTAAGAGATTTGATGCAGAAAGACTTTGAAGGGACCATCGAAAAAGTCGTATCACTGGGTTACACACAGCTGGAATTTGCAGGATACTATAACCGTACACCCCAGGAGGTTAAAGCCCTATTGGATAAAGTAAAAGCTGCATCACCGGGAAATCATACACAGTACAACGATTTGAAGGATAATCTGCAAGCGAGCATAGAGTCGGCGAGAATCATCGGACAGGAATATCTGATTCTGCCCATGCTGCCTATGAACTGGTCACGGCCGCCTCGTCCCCGGAACGAGGACGCCCCCCGGCAGGAAACGGAAGGCGGTACAAGACCGCAAAGTCAGCGGCCGCCCGGACCTCAATTCTCTAAAGATGACGTACTTCAACATGCGGAATTTATGAACAATGTTGGAAAAGCCTGCATTGAAGCCGGTTTGCGATTTGCTTACCATAACCATTCATTTGAGTTTAATCCCGTTGAAGAAGAAATGCCGATGTATGACATGCTTTTACAAAACACAAATCCGGAACTCGTCGACATGGAGCTGGACCTGTACTGGATCATCAAAGCCGGGGCCGATCCTTTGGCATATTTTGAAAAATACCCGGGACGGTTTAAACTGTGTCATGTGAAGGGAATGGCAAATGACGAGCAGGAAAACATGACCGCGGTTGGAGACGGTAAAATAGATTTTGCTAAAATATTCGCTCAATCGGAGCAAGCCGGACTAAAATACTATATCGTCGAACACGACCGGCCTGAAGATGCCATTGCAAGTATTACTGAAAGTATCACCTATCTTAATAATTTGACCTATTGAAGCCGGCGATTGTAATTTAAAACTTGGAAGGAGAGTTAGTTATGGAGAAATCTCACAAATCCGGTAAAAAGACGAAAAACATATCGCGCCGTCAATTCGTCGGCACTGCCGGTGCGACTGCAGCACTTTTCACCATTGTTCCGCGCCATGTTCTGGGCGGGCCCGGTTATCAGGCACCGAGCGATATGCTCAATATTGCCGGTATCGGTGTCGGTGGAATGGGCGGCCGCAATCTGATGGGTATCAGAACACCGGATGCCATGCTGGAACAGTGGAAACAGGATCAAAACC
>JAFGEC010000231.1 GCA_016931775.1 Candidatus Zhuqueibacterota bacterium
CTTTGGCGTGGCGGGCGACCTTTACCGTGTTGCCGTCTTTGGCGCGGATCAAACTGAGAAGTACGGAATTTTCGCTCCCCTCCTGCTTTATTTTATCAAAAAATGATGTACGCACTCTTATTTCCTCAGCCTGATCTGTGATGGATGCCAGTTCACCCAACCGCTTCATGCCGGATCCGGTAGGCACCGTTAGATTCTGCAGACCGGCAATTTTATCAAACTCGCCTTTTAGACGAACGGCATATTCCTGGGATCGCTGTTCAAAATTTCCACCCGGCATTTCGATATTCTGCATGCCAAGGATACCGGCGAGTTGTACCAGAGAAATTTTATGTTGAAAAACCGTCCGGTTGTCCAGTTCGATGCGGATCTCCCGCTCGCCACCGCCGGTCACATTCACACTGGCCACGCCCTGAATCTGTGCAAACCGATTCCGTAATTTTTTATCGGCCAGGTCGTAAAGCTCCGTCATCTCCAGGTCACCGGATAAAATCACATCAATGACCGGTTTTGCCGAGATGTCCATTTTTTGTATAATAGGACGCTCCGCCTCATCCGGCAGCACATTGAGTATGGCATCTACCTTGTCTTTCACTTCCTGCTGGGCGACGTCGATATCCTTAGCCAGTTCGAACCGCAAAACGACAAATGAAACCGCCTCCATTGAAAAAGACGTCATTTCATCTATTTGACTTATGGACGAAACCGCATCCTCAATTCTTTTGGTAACCTGATTTTCGATTTCCTGTGGTCCACCACCGGGATAGACGGTCTGAATGGTAACGACAGGCACGCTCACATCCGGCAACAGATCGAGATTGAGTCCGAAAAAAGCAATGGCACCGAACAACATGAGTGCGATCAAAACCATACTGATCATAATCGGACGTTTTATAGATAAATCAGATAAAAACATAAAGTGTCCTTTACAAAGTTTTTCGAGAACCGGGCTAATTGATAATATTTATTTTGTCACCATCCTCAAGAAGAATTTGTCCCTGAACAATCAGAGAATCACCCGAAACAAGACCGTTTTGAATGAAAACATCGACTCCCTCACCGGGGACAAAATTCACCCGGCGCAATCTGGCGATCCCGCTCTCCGCCACAAAAACAAACCGGCCGTTGTCACGGTTAATAATATCTTTTCGATCAACGACAATTCCGTCCGAATCCGACCTGGACTCTATTCTAATTTCGGCATTCACGCCGCTTTTCAACTTTGCGCCTGGATTGTCAAATTCCATATGGACATAAAAAGCCTGATCGCGGCTATTCATGGACATGTCGGCCTGCACAACCCGGCCATAGAGTTCGATACCGTTCCAAATTGCCGTTGCACCGGCTCCCCGGTGGATATCGGCGATTCTGTTCTCCGAGACCGGTATTTTCGCCTTCAGCTTTGAGGTGTTTGAAACCGTAAAAAGGATATCGCCGGGATTGACGTTATCACTTTCCCGCACATTGATGCCGGTAATGGTTCCGCTTATAGGTGCCAGCACTTTTACCGATTGCCGCACCGCGTGCCAGTTAGCCTCGGCGACTTTGAACCGGGTGTCGGCGTTTTCGAAATCCTGTAAAGAGATACCGCCATGCTGATACAAATTTTCCATACGGTCTCTGGTCGCCTTGGCATGCTCGTATGCTACCTGAGCCTGAACATACTGGGCGGCCGGATTATCCGTTGGAAAAGATACGATAATGTCATCCTTTGCCACTTTATCACCCACGCTGTAATATATTTTTTCAACCCTGTCCGCCACTTTGGCGCTTGCCGTGGATTCCTGATATCCCGTGAGGACAGAAAAAAAAGTGTATTCAGAAACCTGTTGTTTTGACCGGACAATTTGAATCCGCACAGGCACTCCGTTTTCCCGGTAAAGTTGTTCGATGCTTTTGCTGTCTGACTTTTTTTGCGAACACGAAACCATAAACGGCACAATTACTGTCAGCAATATGATATTTGCAATTGCTCGTTTCATCTTTTTCTCCTTTTCTACGCAATTTTCATTTTTACAAACATAACCGTATGTATGTATAAAGAGTAAAAAAAATCAGGCTTTTAATCCCTGAATAAAAATATTGATCATTTGTTCCGTATCGATATCACCGGCAAATGTCAAAAAATCTTTTCGTGAACTAATAAAGCAGTAACCGCGAATCATTGCTGAAAATATATTGATCACCGAGTTGGCATCAATATCATTGCGTATTTCTCCGTTTTTCACACCGGATTCAATCATATCGATAAAAAGCTTGTAGCTGTTAGCGGCACGATTCGTCAAGTACTGTTGCAGCTCCGGAATATCTGAAAGCAGTTTTGTTTCAGCAAACTCAAGATTCTGATTGGCCCGAAAATCCGCATCCGTATCGATTTTTTCCAGCACGATTGTTAATATTGTTCTAATTTTTCCAAGTGGACTGGATTTATCCTCGAGGACATCCTTGATGGTATCAAAAAGCGGATCCACGTTTTTACGAAACAGCGCGAGGAACAGGTCTTTTTTATTCTTGAAATGCCAATAAATCGCCCCTCTCGTTACGCCGGCAGCATATGCCACGTCGGATAAACGTGCGGCGGCGTATCCTTTTTCGCTAAAGATTCGCAATCCGGCCTTGAGCAATTGTTGGTGTGTAGCCTCGGAGTCTTCTCGTGTTCTTCTCAAAAGTGACCTCAACGATATTACATACATACACGTATGTATGTAATTTAGAAATTCTAATAAAAGAGTCAATTGTTTTTTTCGGAATTTTACAAGTTCGGTTCTTTGCGCTCCGGTGCGTATAGAGAAAGATCGGTGCCGATAAATCCCCCCTCCGAGGCACCGACCACAACGGATTTTACCACCCCCAGGCTATCGGCGATCTCTTTGTACAGATCAGCCTGATCCTTTCCGGGTTTTATAACGTTATCCATGTCGGTAAATTCACTTTTGCCGGCATCCCCGATCAAGTCGATGGCAAAAGTCCGGTAATGTGCGCTCAGCTCTTTAACATTGTATTTCCAAGACCAGGCGGCAGGCACAGCAGTACTACCGCAAATAAAACCAATACCGCCAGCCAGTTTTGGGTGAGAAGCATGGAAATAAAAAACAAACCGAACAAAAGAGTAAAAAACCAGCCGATTATTTTCCAGAGAATTTTCATTGATTTATTTCCTCCACTATGAAATTAATGCTCTGGTGATTCTTTTCCGAGCCTGACAATTGACCATGACACTTTTTGTGTTTAATTGTTTCCTCATCTATAGATTAACGACCAAACAAACGCGGATCTACTACCTCACCTGGTTCTGTTGAAAAAATTTTAGTGTAATCGTTATAACCAAAATCGGCAAATATATACTTTTTTTGTCCGGGATACTGGAGGAGAAACAGATCCGGAACCCGGTTAGGCCCTGCAGGTTCATCGTACAACCATATTTCTATTGAATGAATAGTTTGTGTCATGCCAAGCATGATTGCTGTATACGGCTCATGAATGATATCATCCGGCGGACCGAACAACAATAGGACACGCCCTCTATCCGACCGGGGGTGAATATTCATTGCATGCAAACTTTTTATCCGCTGCTCGTATTCGTCCCGGTATTCGTTTTCCGGGGTTCCTGGTGTCGTATCGTTTTTACTCCAGAAACCATCGACCAATTCTTTCAGTTGCGTGCTGTCCTGTGCCTGCAACATATTCTCCGCCTCATCGGAGGAAAGTATGTAGGACAATTCATCAACTGCTTGCTGTCGAATTGCCGGAAAGTCGTTTTTAGTTATTTTATGAGAAAAATAGAAACCCAAGGAAACTGAAATGGACCGTTCATATTGACGACTCATTTTATCAGTGGAAAAACTTTGCAATCCATGATGATAGCTGGCACCGATTTCAAATTTTCTTTTGAATAGGTGAAAACACATCGCTAAATCGCATCGAAGGATAAAATCAAAATTGTCGAAATATTTTTCATCGGAATTTAAAAGTCTTGGGCTCACATCTTCGTTCACCGTGGGTTTAAATCCGACAACCGGTCCAATTCGAAATACAGTAAACGGTGTTACATCTTTCCGGATTAAAATCGGCACTTGCAGGTATTCCAAGGTAATACCGAGTTGTTGAGATCCATCCGGGTGTAAATCATAATAACGTTGATAATACAGGATCTCAGGTTGCAAATAAAGATTTTCCTGTATCGGCCATTGAAAAAAGACACCGGCCAACATGGAAGCCCGGGATTTTATTTCGGTTTCTTGACATTTTACATTAACCGCATTGTACCCAAGTTTAAGGCCTTCTAGTACAGGTTGCGCGAAAACGGATACGGTAAAATACAGACATAAAAATACAACGATCTTTGAACGTTTCATTTGTTTGCCCCTTTTTCCGTTCTTAAAGAGTTTAAAGATAAATGATCCAAAGCAATTAATCAAGTAAAATACAGATGAATGTGTAATATGTCACTCTTGGGGGGGACGGTGCGACGCATCTCCGTTTTGGGTGGGTTAGATATTCAAAATATAGGTTAAATATC
>JAFGEC010000232.1 GCA_016931775.1 Candidatus Zhuqueibacterota bacterium
AAATTCGATCTCGTCATCTTTGATACGCCACCCCTTGATGCTGCTACTGATGCCGTTGTGTTGGGAAGTCAGGTGGATGCGGTTGCGGTTGTTGTGAGAGCGGGCAAAACCAATTATCATAATGCCAAGGTAAAACTGGAAATATTTCAGGAAATTCCGGCGCATCTTATCGGTGTTATATTAAATGGTTCCGAAACGGCTCTGTTGAATAACTATTACAGTTACTACCATTATTAAAATATCAAAAGGGAAAGGGCAGTTTATGCGATTTCTTGTGACGGGTGGAGCAGGTTTTATCGGCTCTCATCTTGTTGAAAAATTAATTTCCACTAACCATGTGGATATTGTCGATAATTTTAATGATTATTATAATCCGGCAATTAAACGGGAGAATATAAAAAAAGTACTTTCAAGTGATCATGTGAAATTATATGAAGGAGATATCCTTGATTATAATTTTTTAGAATCCATATTTAAACAAAATCAATATGACTATATCGTACATCTGGCGGCCAGGGCGGGTGTTCGGCCGTCCATTCAAGAACCTCTGTTGTACGAAAAAGTGAATATTCAGGGAACCATGCATCTGTTGGAGTTGTGTAAACAGTACCATACTGACAAGTTCATTTTTGCTTCTTCTTCTTCCGTTTATGGGGCAAACAAAAAGGTGCCTTTCCACGAAGATGATTCCGTTGATTTTCCTGTTTCACCCTATGCAGCGACGAAAAAAGCCGGAGAACTCGTGTGCTATACCTATCATAAGCTTTACAATATTTCAATTACCTGTTTACGATTTTTTACTGTTTATGGCCCCAGACAACGTCCGGATATGGCCATTCATAAGTTTACGCGTCTTATATATGAAGATAAATCCGTACCGGTGTTCAGCAATGGCAAAAGCAAAAGAGATTATACATATATTGATGACATCATTCAAGGTATACTGGCTTCCATCGAAAATTGCAATGGATATCACATTTATAATTTAGGAGAGTCAAAGACAGTACAGCTGATGTATTTACTGGAGCTATTACAGAAAGGGCTGGGTAAAAAAGCACAACTCGAATTTTTACCGGATCAGCCCGGTGATGTTCCCGTCACTTTTGCCGATGTGAGTCGTGCCAAAGCTGAATTAAATTATAATCCGCAAATTGCAATTGAGGAAGGTATAAATTCATTTATAGAATGGTTTTTGGATAATAACAACACTGTGAAAAGATGATATCTGAAAAGGAAAGATTTGTCGCAAATATCATGAAAGGCATGGATTTTGTAATCCTGTTGTTGGCTTTTCCTGCAGCGTATTTCCTTGATGAGTACATACGGCATATTGCCGAACTGAACGTCAAAGCTTATGCCACCGGACCGACGTTCGGAGGTGCCGCGTTTTTTATGTCCAATTATTGGCAAATGTTATTTGGATTTCCGATTATTTGGATTGTACTTTTTTCATTGAACGGAATCTACCGTGATTATCGTATTCAACCCTTTAAAAAACAGGCATGGCTGATGCTTGTGTCGGGCGTGTGGGCAACCATTGCATCCGGCAGCTTTATCTTTTTATTGAAACTGGAAATGGCCAGCCGCTTGTTTTCCATTGTGTTTGCTTTTACCGCTTATCTGCTTCTATGTGGCGAAAAGTGGGCGGTGCGATATTTTCTCGATCATATGCATTCAAAAGGATATAATCAAGAAAATTTATTGATCGTCGGTACCGGAAAAAGAGCCCGGGATTTTATCCATGCATTAAAAAATCATTCCAATTGGGGCTTGAAGATAGTTGGACTTATTGATGACGAACATGGTTTGTTCGGTAAAGAGGTTTGCGGATACCGAGTGATCGGGCGTATCCAGGACATTCCGTTTATTATCAATCGTTTGGTTATCGATCGTGTTATTTTTGTCGTTCCGCGTTTATGGCTGCATCGTATTGAAGAGGCCATTCTCGCTTGTGAGGAGATTGGTGTCTCAACATCCATTTCACTTGATCTGTATAATCTCCATATCGCCAGAACACGTCAAACCGATTTTAACGGGTTCCCATTGCTTGAATTCGAAACCTTTTCTGCCAAGGAATGGCAGTTATTCATTAAACGCGCTTTGGATATTCTTGTTTCTCTTTCCGCTTTACTTTTCTTTTCTCCGCTCATGCTGGCTGTTGCAATTTTGATTAAATTGACATCCAACGGGCCGATTTTGTTCAATCAAACCCGCTGCGGACTCAAGGGCCGTAAATTTACTCTTTTCAAGTTCAGGTCTATGGTGAACGATGCTGAGGACAGGAAAAAGTATTTATTGGAAAACAATGAGATGGATGGGCCGGTTTTTAAAATAAAGAGAGACCCTCGTATTACGTCAATCGGTTATTTTTTACGCAAGACAAGTATCGATGAATTACCGCAATTTTTTAATGTATTAAAAGGTGATATGAGTATCGTCGGACCGCGACCGCCTCTGGAGAGTGAAATAGAGTTGTATGAAATTTGGCAACGACGTCGTCTAAGTTTAAAGCCAGGAATTACATGTATTTGGCAGGTCAGCGGCCGCAACAAACTGAGTTTCGATCAATGGATGAAGATGGACCTGGAATATATCGATACATGGTCTCTCTTTCTTGACTTGAGGATTATGATTAAAACTTTTTTTGTTGTGCTCATTGGATATGGGGCTGAATGATCGTTACGGCTTTTTTTGATTACAGCATAATATGGAAAAAAAATTTAAATTAATGACACAGCAAAAAAAACAATTAAATATTTTAATGATCGCTCCCGAACCCTGGTTCCAACCAAGGGGAACCCCCTTTAGCGTATTACATCGCATCAAAGCGATTACATCATTGGGACATCATGTCGATTTGGTCACCTATCCCATTGGTGAAGACATACCAATGGAAAACCTGTCGATTCACCGGTCAATTCGGCTTCCTTTCGTAAAGAAAGTAAAAATCGGACCGTCGTTCGTAAAACTCTTGCTGGACATTCCTTTGTTTTTTAGTGCATTGAGGTTGATGTCGCGTAATAAATATGATATTTTGCATACGCATGAAGAAGCCAGTTTTTTCGGAACTCTGCTGGCACGAAAATACAATGTATCGCATCTTTATGACATGCATTCCTCCTTGCCACAACAGTTACGCAATTTCAAGTATACGAATTCAAAGTTGATTTATAAACTATTTGAAAAATTGGAAAAAGTCACCCTTGAAAATGCAAAGGGTATTATAACCATTTGTCCTGAATTATATCATATGGTGAAGGCGGGTTATCCACAAAAAAACAGTATTCTCATAGAAAACGTTGGCGACAATTCTCTTGTTTTTGGTAAAGAAACCATAGATTTAATTGCAATGCGGGAAAAATATTCCATAGGAGCCGAGAAAATTATTTTATACTCCGGCACATTCGAGCCGTATCAGGGATTGGAATTATTGATCGACAGTGCGCAATTTTTATTTCATAACGATGGTCCAAACGCTCAATATGTCATCGTTGGTGGTGCGGAGCATCAAATTGAAAAATATCGATCACTTGTAAAAAGCAAAGGACTTGATTCACGGTTTGTGTTTACAGGACATGTTCAACCACGTACCATGCCGGCTTTTATCGAACTTTCTCATGTGTTGGTGTCACCGAGGCTGGGCGGATCAAATTCTCCCCTAAAAATTTATTCTTATTTGCGTTCCGGTAAACCGATTGTGGCTACACGGCATATAACACACACTCAAATATTGGACGACAATGTTGCCCTTCTTGCAGAGCCGGATCCCAGTGCTTTTGCTAATGCTATTAAAATCGCCCTTGAAGATTCAAAACGTAAAAATAGTATGGTTCGGGCCGCCCAAAAATTGGCTCGTGAGCGATATAGCTATGAAGATTATATAAAAAAGACAAATTGGATTATACAGCAGACATTGAATTAAGTGATGGTCAAAGTTAAAGAACAGCATTATAGTTATCAACTATACAAACAAAAGTATTTTGCACAGGAATATGAAAAAGATCGGTTCGGTAGTCGATTCGGACAGTATTTAAAAACCAAAGAAGGCTTTATATATGCACGAATGGTTCCGGAATATAAAAGGTTAATCGATGTCGGTGCCGGAACAGGTAAACTCGCAATACTTCTTAAGCAGCCAAACTCATTTGTAGTGGCAACGGATGCTTCATTGGAAATGTTACGCGTTGCTGCGCAGTTGGCACAACAGACGGATAAAAAAATCTCATTGGTAGTTTGTGATGCACATCATTTATGTTTTAAAAATAATTCATTTGATGTTGCTGTTTCATCACGTGTACTTATGCATTTGGTGAATTGGAGATCAGCGCTGAGTGAATACTGTAGAATAAGTCGGAACAGTATCATATTAGATTTTCCTTATGCTGCCAGTTTTACTTTTTTTGAACGTGTAATTCGTAAATTTTTACAGTTTTTCAAAACAGCTCAATGCTACAGGGCATTTTGGCTCAAGACTGTGAAAACTGAATACAAAAAATATGGATTTAAAGTCGTACAGTCGGAAAAGTTGTATTTTTTACCGATTTTTTTGCATCGATGTATGGGACGGATCAACTTTTCGGAAAAACTGGAAACCTTTTTTGCCCGAATTGGATTGACAGGAATGTTTGGCAGCCCTGTTATCCTCCGAGTCGATGCGACAGAGGAAGGAACCGAGAGCGATGACGAGAAATTTTAAAAATTATTATGATCTCCTGATAATTGGCGGCGGTATATACGGTGCTGCCATCGCCTGGATTGCCGCCTCTCGTGGATTGTCTGTCGCGCTGGTGGAAAAGGGCGATTTTGCCGGTGCCACTTCCGGCAACAGTCTCAAAATTATTCATGGCGGCTTGCGTTATCTTCAGCAATTGGATATTAAACGTGTCCGGGAATCGATTGCCGAAAGGAAAAAATTGCTTCAAATTGCCCCACATTTGATTCACCCGCTTACCTGTCTTATGCCGACAATCGGATTGGGAATGAAAGGGATGCCTATTTTGAGCCTCGGATTGCTGGTCAATGATATAATTAGTCTAGACCGCAATATCGGCATGGATGCGGAAAAATATCTGCCGCGTGGAAAAGTTATGTCCCGACAAAAAATGAAGCAAATATTGCCGTTTCTTTCGGACAAGTACACAGGTGCTGCCTTGTGGACGGATGCTCAGGTTTATAACTCAGAACGGCTGGTTCTTGCTTATATAAAATCGGCAAAAAATGCCGGCGCTACGGTTTTTAATTACGCCAAGGTCGATTCTTTTTTACGCAACGGCCGGGACGTGATCGGAGCTCAGGTGAATGATTTGATCCAGGGTTTGAATCTGCAAGTTCGAGCCAAAATGACGGTAACAGCGACCGGCCCCTGGACAAACTCGGTTCTCGAATTAACAGGAGAGTCTTTTAAGCCCTTTATTCCTTCAAAAGCAATGAATATATTATTGAGGCGCCGTATATCCCCTGATTACGCTTTTGCCGTATCGAGCGGTGTGGAATTTCGGAATGGAAAAAAGAATTGGCGGAAAAAATCCCGACAATTGTTTATCACACCTTGGCGCGATGTAAGTATTGTCGGGACATCACATTTGCCGTATAACGGATCCATTGAAAACTTCCGGATAACCATAACAGATATCCAGGATTTTTTGCTTGAACTGAACGAGATCCTGCCCGGTATCAATCTGGATGAATCCGACGTCTCATTTTTTCACGGTGGTGTGTTGCCGTTGGCAAAACATCCGGAGCCGGACAAGGATGTTGAGCTTTTAAAACATTATAAAATTATTGATTTTTCAAAAAAAATAGGTATCGGTGGATTATCCAGTGTCATCGGGGTAAAATACACGACGGCACGAGATGTGGCCGAAAAAGTTGTCGAATTTGTGATGTCCAAGTTGAATTTTCAGTCGGCAAATAAAATATTCAAAAATGTGATAGGCGGAGAAATTTTAAATTTCAAGCAATATATGCAAAGTGTTGAATCCGAAAGGCCGGGTAACTTGAGTGAGGATACCATTCGGCAGCTTGTGCTGAATTATGGAGATGAGTATCGAAAAATTGTTCAACTCGTTGGAAAAAATCCTTTGTTGGCGGAAACCCTGAATTCGGCTGTCATTACAGCGCAAATCGTTTTTGCTGTTCGCGAGGAAATGGCTTTCAAGCTATCGGATGTTATTTTACGGCGCACAGAACTGGGTTCAGCGATTTGTCCGGAAGATAATATATTACAAAAATGTGCAAAGATCATGGCAAAGGAACTGGGATGGTCTGCCGAACGGACTGAGGCAGAAATTGAAGAAGTAAAGCAGTTTTATACAGCAGCAGATAAGAGAAATTAAATCTTGAATTAGGGAGAACATCATGTCAACGAGAGCTCTGGTTACAGGTGCCTCCGGTTTTACCGGGGGATATATGGTGCAAAATCTTATCGACCATGGCTATAACGTTCGCGTTTTCATTCAATCGACCAGTCCGATCGAAAAGTTAAAACAACAGGGTGTAGAATTTGCATTTGGAGACGTTCGCAACCTCGAAGAGGTGGAAAATGCATGCGATGATATTGATGTGATCTATCACATCGCGGCGTTATATCGAACAACCAATGTCCCCGATTCAGCCTATTGGGATGTAAATGCACTGGGAACAGAAAACATAATGAAAGCAGCAATTACAAAGGGTGTAAAACGTGTTCTACATTGCAGTACCGTCGGCGTACACGGGCACATCGATAATCCACCTGCTACAGAGGAAGCCCCGTTCAATCCGGGGGATGTCTACCAGGAATCCAAGCTGGAAGGTGAAAAAATTGCGTTACATTATTATAAAACCAAAGGCCTGCCGGTTACGGTCGTACGCCCGTGTGGGATTTATGGACCGGGTGATTTTCGTATGCTCAAGTTTTATCGATTAATCCAAAAACGCCGATTTGTTATGTTTGGCGATGGAAACGCCCTTTACCATTTAACCTATGTGACGGATACGGTGGAAGGATTTCGTCTAGCTGCGGAACATCCTGCTTCCATCGGTCAAGTTTACATCATTGCCGGCGACACCTATTTTACTCTGAACCAGTTTGCAGAAACCGTTTCAAAAGAGCTTTGTGTTCCTCCGCCACGGTTTCATTTTCCCGTTATGCCAATTTATGTCTTGTCTTATCTTGTAGAAAAATTCTGCGTTGCGCTGAGGACACCTCCACCCATTTTCCGCCGGCGGGTGGATTTTTTTACAAAATCTCGAGCCTTTGATTGCATCAAAGCAAAAAAAGAGTTACACTATCAACCAAAAGTCGGGATACAGGAAGGAATCCGGAAAACAATCGCCTGGTATATTCAAAAAGGTCTGCTTGCGCCGGTAGAAGGATATCAAAAACCAGAATAAAGGAATAGCCATGCAAAACGAACCTATCGGTATTCAACAGGATTTGAATGATCCCAGGGTAGGGAAAATCGCCAAGTATCAAAAGCTCGTTATCGGTAAAACCGGTTTGAGGGCTTTGTTCAAATATGAGTTTATTATTATGCTATGCGGATCAATGCCCGGTGCGTTAGGATTATTTTTGCGATCAAAATTATACCCTATTCTCTTGGGATCTGTCGGTAGGAATGTGGTTTTCGGTATGAACGTTACATTACGCCATCCCGAAAAAATTACAATCGGTGATAATGTCGTTATTGACGATAATTGTCTTTTGGATGCCAAAGGCAGTGAAAAATCAGGGATAAAAATCGGCAGTGGCATATTTCTAGGTCGCAATACGATTGTCAGCTGCAAAGACGGTACCATCGAAATAGGCGATGGGAGCAATATCGGTTTTAATTGTGAGATATTTTCCGCCAGTCGTGTCGTTTTGGGTAAAAACAGCCTTTTAGCAGCGTACTGCTACGTGGTGGGTGGGCAACACACGTTCGATAGAACAGACATTTCTGTTTTGGAGCAGGAACGTAAATCTGTTGGTATAACAATCGATGATAACGTCTGGTTCGGCGCCGGCGTAAAAGTAATGGACGGTGTGCACATCGGACGTGATACGGTCGTTGGTGCCGCAGCATTGGTCCGCGACGATCTGCCTGAATTTAGTATTTGTGTAGGTATTCCAGCAAAAGTGGTGAAAAGCCGAAAATAAAATAAACCAAGGAGTAAATTTGGCGCGTAGCAAATATAATATTCTTCATGTCATTGATAAATTTTCCATGGATGGCGTGAACCCCAGTAGTTGTGCCTATTTAATTCGAGATTGGTTTCGATATTCAGACAGGTATATGTTTCAGGTAATGGCATGCGGTATTAAAAAAGCCGAACCTGCCGCAAAAATTTACGAGCAGGAAGGTATGTCCTGCTTTTTCCTGGGTAATGGAAAATATTCCTTGCGTAATGTATCAAATCTGGTACGCTTGATTAATGAAAAAGGCATAAATATTGTTCATCTGCACGGTTACAGCTCTGCTAATTTTGGCAGGATAGCTGCACGTCGGGTCAATATCCCCAATATCGTCCATGAACATGCCGTGCTTAGAATTTTACCGCATCAATATATGGCCGATTATTTTTTGCGAAATATGACCGATTCCGGTGTGGCTGTATCACAGGCCGTAAAGGATTTTATGAATAAAGGTCGGCATATACCCGAAGATAAAATCCATATAATTTGGAATGGAATCAATCTTGATAATTTTAAAAAAAGCGGTCCTCAAGCTGTTAGTCATTTAAAGAAAGAATTCAACATCTCGGATGACAAATATTTGTTGGGAACGATCACGCGATTTCGTGAAGAAAAGGGAAACGAGTTTTTAATTAGGGCGATGCCCAGAGTGGTAAAGCGGCATCCCGGGATTCTGTTGCTTCTGGCCGGTGAGGGACCGCTGCGTGAGAAATTGACGGCGCTGGTGAATACACTGGGCTTGCAGGATCACATAAGGTTTGTCGGTTTTCGCGAAGACATCGTGGATTTTCTGAGTATGGTCAATCTTGTGGCTATTCCATCACGGATTGAGGGATTTGGATTGGTAATGGCTGAGGCCATGTCGGTCGGAACGACTGTTGTATCCACCGATGTTGGTGGGCTGCGGGAAATCGCAAAACACGGACAGGACGCATGGCTTGTCCCTGCAGATGATCCTGATGCTTTGGCGAACGGTATTATTGAACTCGTTGAAAAACCGGAATTGGCATTAAAACTGAGAGAAAATGCCCTTAAATCCCGTCAGCGATTTGGTATACAATCCAACGTCGCTCAACTGGAAGATTTGTATAAAAAGTTATTAAAAATATGACCAAACGCGGAGGTCTCTAAATGAAAGCAGCTGTAATCGGATGTGGGAATATATCACATTTTCATATTCACGCTATTCGTTCGAATCCGTTCGTCGAACTGGTTGCATTATGTGATGCGAACGAAAAAATACTCGATGAAAGGGCAAACCAGTATCAAGTAACTAAAAGGTACACCAAACTCGATGAAATGCTGGATAAAGAGAATCCGGATGCACTCCACATTTTAACGCCGCCACATTCCCATTCGGAATTAGCGGTTTCGGCTATGGATCGCGGTATCCACGTTTTGGTTGAGAAACCCATGACGGTTTCAACAACTGAGGCAGACGAAATGATTCAAATCTCCCGGAAAAAGAATGTCAAGCTCTGTATTAATCACAGTGCCCTTTTTACACCTGTGGTGACCCGAGCTATAGAATACGTAAACAGCTTTGCGTTTGGGTCTTTGGTGCATGTAGAGTGTCATTTCGGCTTTGATGTCACTCGAGTTTTGAACACTGGGCAAAACGAGCAAACCGGTCCTATGTCGTGGTATGGACATCTTAAAGGGCATATTCTGGAGGATTTGCTGCCGCACCCGGTTTCTATTGTGATGGGATTCTTGCGTCAGTATTCGAATTCTTATTGTATTGTTAAGGACTATAAAAAACAAGGTTATGCAGATGAGTTGAGATTGCTACTCGATTCCCAAAAGGTCACTGCAACTGTCTCAGTGTCGCTTCGCTCACATCCAAGCCAATTTAAACTCTATTTGTACGGCACAAAAATGTCTTTGATTGTGGATGTCGGAGATATGGGTATTGTCAGACAGAAAATGTATAAACTGCCCAAGGCTGTGGCACGTGGTGTTGGTCATTTGTCCGAGTCCTGGCAGATTTTTCGCAACACCATCGGTCTAGCCGTTGGTGTTGCTCTGAAAAAAGTAGACAATGCCGCAGGCGTCGGTATCCTGATTGACAAGTTCTATAATAGCCTCAAGCATGGATGGCCTGTTCCCGTATCGGGCGAAGAAGGTAAAATCGTCGTTGAATTGGCGGAAAAGATCTGGTCATAAAAGGAGTTAAAAATGAAAATATTACTCACAGGTGCATCCGGTTTTCTCGGTGGTTATCTTGCGGAAAAGTTAACGAGAAAAAAACATCAAATACGTGCTATGGTCCGGAAGACAAGTGACAAAAGTATTCTTGAAAAATTAAATAACATAGAGTTGTTTACAGGTGACTTGCGTGATAAAAAATCTCTCCAGGGATGTATGGACGGTATTGATGCTGTGATACACGCCGGTGCGACAACACAAGGGAGTATGGAAGATTTCGAAAAAGGGACTATCGACGGAACAAGATACATCATGGAGCTGGCAAAAGATGCCGATTTAAAATTGTTTCTGCTTGTCAGTTCACTCGTGGTTTATGACATCAACATCCTGGGAAAAAATCCGCTCATAAATGAAGCTTTTCCACTGGAAAAGAATCCCCGGCTTGTAGGCCCTTACGCTTACACAAAAACAGAAAGTGAAAAAATTGCCCGGGAATATGCGGAAAAATATAGCATACCCCTGACTGTCGTACGTCCTGGTTTAATATTCGGTGCCCGGCGCAATTTGTTTTTTCCACATCTCGGTTTTGCTGTCGCCGGAGGAAGATTAGTCATAAAAATCGGCTGGGATACCAAAGTGCTTCCTTTGACATACATTGATAACTGTTGTGAGCTGATGATTAAGCTATTAACTCATAAACCCGCCATCGGCAAAACTTTTAATATCATTGATCCCCAGACCATTACCCATAGCGAATATATTCGTTATTGGCGCAGAGCTTTACGTATAAAAGGCTTTACGGTAGCTATTCCTTTTTGTTTTTTTAAGCTTTTGGCTTTTTGTTTCGAGCAGCTCAATAAATTGCCAAAACTAAAAGGAAAATTTGGCATGAGTCGTTACAGGCTGATACCGAAATTTAAAAAAGTTCGCTTTGATGGCTCTTTGATCCTGCGTGAGCTAGGGTGGTATCCCGAGATTGAACTGGAAGAAGCATTGGAAAAAGCCTTTGAAATTAAAAAGTGAGTCTGTTTTCAGAGGTGAAAAAATTAAATCCCTTCTAAAACCCAGATTGTTCAAATATTTAGGGCGCCTGACTTTTAGTCTGGCAATCTTAGTTTACCTGCTCAGCAAAATCAAATTGCAGGAATTCGCGGATATTTTGAATGAATTAAAATGGGAATATATACTGCTTTCAATTTTTCCGTTTTTGGGTGAGATTTTATTAAAGACTATAAAATGGCGGATGCTTCTTCGTCTCAAGCAAATTAACGTGACTTTGCTGCATCTGTTAAAGATCTATTATGTCAGTAGTTTTATTGGTATATTCTTGCCATCCAGTCTCGGGATCGATTTACTCCGTACGTACAGTCTGGCCAAAAAAATAAAGAACACCGGAGAGTCCATTTCAACGGTTTTTATGGACCGTTTGTTGGGAATTTTATCATTGGTGTTTGTCGTCTTGCTGGGTGTTGTATTAATTAAAACCAATTTCGCCCGCAGTACATTCAAACTCATTGCCATTATTGCCGTATTATTGATTTTGCTTTTTGGATTCTTACTGTTGTTTCGTCCACTTTTAAAATGGATTGAAAAAATTTTGGTAAAGATGAACCTTCATGGTCCCGGCTTGAAAAAACTGGCCGTCGTGCTTCATGCAAGTTATGAGTCCATCGTCGGCTTTAAAAATTACAAAGCTGATATGTTAAAGGTTTTTGGTGTTTCCATCTTGTTCCAGTTTACCCGTATTTCGATTACATATGTTCTGGCATTGGCTTTGGGAATTCAGTTGAGCATTGAGTACTGGGTAGCAATCGTTCCTCTTGTCACCCTCGCGTCTATGCTGCCCTTTGCTGTCGGTGGTTTGGGTGTTCGCGAAGGTGCTTTTGTCTGGTTCCTCTCCCAAGTCGGAATAGCCACTTCAACAGCTTTCTTTTTGTCAATTTTGGCCTTTATTCTGGGCATCTTAATCTCCCTGCCGGGGTTGTTTTTTTATTTGAAGAGCGGCATTGCGGATAAAGAGGAAAAAGTCGTGTCCGGTGTCGTCGAACAGATCTGAAAGGAGTATTTTTTGACTGTATTTTGTATAGTTACAAGGTGGAGCCTAATATCGTCTGCTTTTTCCGGATTGATATGTAAATTTTACTGTTTTTAAGAATTACCTAAATAAATAAAACTGTTGGCATAAATATTGCAAATCAACAGAGTTGATAAATATATTTTATCACAAAAACGTAAAATTGAAGGGAGGAGAATCAAGTATGCGTTTTATATTCAAAGCGGTGCAAAATTGCCATAAGTTATTGTTTTTATGCATTTTTTTATTTTCAATTTTGAGGGGGTTTACATTAAATAACTCTTGCGAATCGGCGAAAAACAGATCGATTAGGTGAGAATGCCAGAGTGTGGCCTCCTCGACACATTATTTTACAAAATTGTAATTAACATGAACAAAACTGCTACAGGTAAACACTCAAATACAAAGTGAGATAAAGGTGTTGAATAAATTAGAACAGAAAAAAATAAACTTCAAAAGATTTATTGTTTTTTCAAGTATATTCATTCTCAGTACGTTTTTTCAAAATGCCTGTTTCGGGGAGTTGGGAGTTTTTGATAGAAATCCGAATTATCTGACATATAAAGGTGAGCCCATCTTTCTTATCAGTGCCTGCCAGGAAGGTAAATGGCATATTTCAAAGTTGGATACGAATTTTATTAAAAGTATGAAGAATTTTGGCGCCAATCACACATGGATCATGTTGGATAATTACATTCGAACGAAGTGGTCATATACGAAATACACGCCGCCTGAATACTGGCAAAAATTACGTGACATTGCCAGGGTTGCCTATGAAGAGGATGTAATACTGGGTATCAGTCTTTTCAGTTATGGTATTATAAGATATCCTCTTTCTTTTTCCTATAATAAAGAGTGCAGGGAATGTGACGGCGATCCGGGACCTCTCACACGAGGCCAGGGCTTTTTTAACCTCAGTAATCTGAATGGAGATGTTTTGGAAGCCCACCAAGTTCAGGAAAATAGTATGAAAAAAATTGTTGAAAATACGTGGATGTATCCAAATGTCTATTACCTCTACGGCTGGGAGTTAAATACGGTTTGGAATGATACCGTCGCCGAGTGGGTAAAGTGGGCCAGAAATTTTATGGAAACCGAAGGAGAGTTAGTCGCTCCAGGGAAAAAACACCTATTTGCATTGGAGAAAACCCTCACGATTGCCGAAGCTGAAACATTAGGTGTCGATTTTATTGTGGAAGAGGACGGGAATGCCGCCAAAACAGAAGGGCTGCCCTATGTCTATTGGAGTATGGATGGCATTTACCGTGGCACGCCGGTCTGGAACACATCCAGCGAACCGAAATTTAATTTGGCTTATATGCGGTCGGCGATTTTCGATACTGCTGCCGCCGGTATCGCCTCGATTTGGGGCACCGACTCTGTTGAAATGGATTATATGCACTCATTGGGCCAATTCGCAGCGACCGTTGAAAATTGGTGTGATGAACCGGGACAAGAGATAACACTCACTACGCTACCGCCGGTGTCCGGTGGTCCCGGTATCGACCTTCCAAGTAGTGGCGCTTGTGTAGATATTGACTTTATTCCGCCTACGATTATCAACCTTTTTACTATTTCCGAGTCGGAAATGCAGATCCAATTTTCTGAACCTCTGAATCCGTTTACGGCAACGGATAAGAACAACTACCAAATAGATCCGTCACTCATTATTGTATCGGCTCAACTTTCGGAAGACCGGACAATTGTGAGTCTGCAAACGGCGACGCATTTGAGAAATGTGATTTATACTTTGACGGTGAATAACGTTTCAGATGATGCGTACTATCCCAATCCGATCGCTCCTGGTACACAAGTATATTATTCTTATGTCACGGAATTGGTCGTATACAATGTCACACCCGCAGAATATGACACTTCAAGTGTCGATGTGGGAGAACAATATTATATCGACAGGGATTACGTTGTACAATCGATGCCGGATTCCTTGCAGGGATTGTTGTGGATTCGAACAGCCAACGATGACAAGAACAGCCAAGGTGATGATTTTGTAAAATTTTCCAGTACAACCGATATACGAACTTTTGTCGGTTATGATATTCGTATAGCATCTCTGCCATTTTGGTTGCAGAATTGGGCCGATACAGGTACGTTTATAAAAACGTCCGACACACATTTTAGAATGTTCAAAAAAGATTTTAATTCCGGTTTTATTGAACTCGGCGGGAATTACAGTACAGCGGGAAGCATGTATATTGTGTTGATAAAAGAAAACTTTACACCCGACACCACACCACCGGATTCACCAACAGGACTGAAAATTGAAAAGATATACTGAGTATGATCCTGGCTTCTTGGCATTCCGAAATATAATATTCCGTCTTTTTACTTTGATGATGACGGACGAAGACTTTGAATTTCTTCAATATACCGATAGGGCATGTAAAAAGCCCGGCTCAGTTCTTTTTTAATTGGATCAAAAAGTGGCTCTTTTCAGCCGAATCATCACGATCTCCGGACGACAAAAAAAACGAACCGGCGGTGTAATCGTTCCTACACCCGAGGTTATTATCACATCCATATTGTCCCGTTTTTTCCGGCCGTACCGGTATTTCTGTCCATATCTGGAGGGTAATAGGGGCGCCCATGCTCCCAGCAGAGTCACTTGCCCGCCATGAGTATGGCCGCATAATGTCAGATCGATGGCCGCATGGTCGAGTTCTTCCAGAAAATCGGGATTATGCGATAAAAGAACCGTAAAATCCTCATCGGTTACATCGTGTGTGGTATTTTCAACGAATTGTTTGTCCTCCCAAAAATCACCCACTCCGCCGATTTTAATAGAGTCCTGTTTATGATATATCCAATATGAAAGATTATCACACAGGAAAAAACCGGAGGCTTTGAACTGGGCGATTGTCTGATTTGCGCCCTCCCAATGGTCATGGTTTCCCAGTACCCCATATATACCCAGGGGGGCATGCAGTTTTTTCAGCCGTTTGAAAACCGGAATGATATATTTACTGTCTCTGTGCACATAATCACCACCCAGAAAAATGATATCCGGATGGAGCCGGTTAATATTTTTGACAAGGCGGTCCACACGGTCAAAACTAAGATATGGACCACAGTGAATATCGGCAATAAAAACGATTTTTATTTCATCAAAAGCGGCAGGGATGTCTGGATTGACAATTTGATAGGTGGTTATTTTTAACCATCGGGTTTCCAAGTACATATAACATGGGATGATGATAAAAAGCAGGAATAATAAATGAAATAATTTAAATTTTTCCCTGTACATAATATCCTGTTACTTTTCTTACTGCGGCATATCGCAAAGATCCTGTTTTCCACCATATTACAGTGAATACCGGATATCTGTATGCGTACTTCGCCTCTCGGTCAATCACGGATGCAAACATCTTCAGCTTCGGGGGATCGGGAAAGCGTTTTTCGGGATTTGTAATAAATCGGTAATAGGTATTTGCTGACAATTTTGTTCCTTTTTAACCAGACTGCCGTAAAATGCCATGATCCTAAAAATGCCGGAATCCAAGCCAGCGGTCCCAATTTTGTCAGACGTCTGCGCAAGTACCTGCGGCGTACTTTTTCACTGGTTTTTCGTGCTTTGCCCAGCAGTTTTTTGCGTTGTTTAAGAGATAATTCAGGGGTTTCAAACAACGGTCTGAGGACACCCTCACGTATGGTACCCAGATATTCCACCGGATCTGCGCGAAGTAAATGATTGTTTTTTAAATAATCAAACATGCGCGTGCCGGGATAGGGGATGATGTTGAAAAAAAAGGCCAGCTGTATGGGATAATGATCAACGAATTTAAACGAATTGTGTACCTCTAGCCATGTTTCACCCGGAGACCCGATTAGAAAGTTCAATCCCACATCATAATTCAGACGACACGCCATATCAACCGCTTTTCTGATAACATCCAGGGTTTCTCCCTTGTTCAGCAGTTTCAAAACACGATCATTTGCCGATTCGACGGCAATTTGTACTTCCCATGCTCCGACATCACGCAGCCTTTTGAGCATATATTCGTCCACTTTGTCCGCTCTCACCCCATTTGCCAGGCTGATTTGAATATCCAATTTTCGGGATTCGATTTCAGCACAAATATCTAGTACACGCTGACGGTTAAAAGTGAAATTATCGTCCATAACCAGAAAAGTCTTATAACCTCTGTCATACCAATACTGAATTTCAGACATTACGCTGTCCACGCTGCGCATGCGAATTTTCGCACCCATAATGGAATGTACGGCACAGAACGTACAACCAAATGGGCAACCCCGTGATGTCAGAATACCCATCTCCTTTGACAAATAGCGATCCATTTCAAATCCGGTATAGGTTGGGAATGCCAGGGAATCAATATCGGCAATCGGCCGCCGTTTGCCTGAGAACACTACCTTACCGTTCTGCCGGTAGTATAATCCTTCAATATTTTCAATGGTTTTCCCATGGCACAGCTCTACAATAGTCTCATCACTTTCACTGATACTGGCAAAATCTATTTCAGAACATTCTTCCAGTGTTGATTCCTGAAAAGCCGAAGTGTGCGGACCGCCGATTGCTATGTCGACTTTAAATTCGTTTTTGATCTGCTGGATCATCTCATAGGCTTTTTTATAGCCCAGACTCACCATGCTTATACCCACCAGATCCGGATTGAATGCCGCTATTTTTCCCATAATGTCTTCTATCGTATGCCCCAGTTCACGGTCGATAATTGCGTATTTTATATTGTGCCGCAGTAGGGATTCCGCTAGGTAGCCGATACCTACCGGGGGCCTGCGGGGCGCATAAAACATGCCTCGTGTATTCTGCCTGAGTAAAAGAACGCGTTCGTATCTCATGTGTCTCCGATTTTTGGTTTTTAGAGTATAATTTATTATATTAGTAAAATAATTCCATTTTGCAAAAGAAAAAATTTAGTGCGATGATTATACCGTTAACCGAACTTGTCACTGACATTGATACAACCATAGCAAAACACTATATTTCCATATATATTATTGATTCCGTTAAATAAATGTTCGCAAAAATAACCTTTTGTGGCTAAAATATCTAATAGGTTCGTGTAATAAATAAAGGTTCTTATGCCGTCGCCTTTTGGACATTTATTATCGGGAGTGGTGATTTTCTCCGGATTCCGGAAAAAAAAGTTGAATGGATTGAATCTTTTTATACTGGTGTTGTTTTTTTCAATCTTGCCGGATTTTGACTTTTTATTCGGTTTGGTTGAAGGCCAGCCCAACAAGTACCATCACCATTTTACACATAGTTTTTTCTTTGTTGTTTTTGCGGGTGTGATCGGTGCGTGGATATTTGCGCGGTTTGAAAAAATATCCAAAAAATCGGTGATTTGGCTTTTTATCATGCCGGGTGTTGTGCACCTGTTATTGGATTCTCTGGCTATCGATACCAGCATACCGCGAGGTTCACCTTTGTTCTGGCCGCTTTGGAAAGAGTATTTTATCAGTCCTGTACTGATATTTTCAGATATCCAACGATCGCCCGAAACGGCAAAATTTTTTCCCAGTTTGTTCAGTCGGCATAATTTCATGGCTGTAATGATCGAACTGTTGTATCTAAGTCCTTTGCTTATTTTTATAATTTGGAAAAGAAACAAGACAAACGTAACATGACAGCGGAAGACGTACAACCTGAAATATCGGTGGTTATTCCATTTTATAATGAGGTGGAAAATGCGCCCAGAGTGTGGACGGCGCTTGAAAAAACTCTCAGGCAAATGGATCTAAGCTATGAAGTTATTTTTGTGGACGACGGAAGTACCGACGGCACGCAGGATGTATTAAGAGAACTGGCGAAATCCAACAGAACCCTAAAGGTCATTCTATTCCGGGCTAATTTTGGCCAATCGGCTGCTATGGCTGCCGGATTTGAAGCCACGCGCGGGAAAGTCGTCATTGCTATGGATGGGGATCTGCAAAACGATCCCGCCGATATTCCTAAATTATTGCATAAACTCAAAGAAGGCTATGATGTGGTGAGTGGTTGGCGTGCGGATCGAAAAGACAAACTTATTGCCCGAAAAATCCCATCTCGAATCGCCAATCGAATTATTTGTTCTGTGACCGATGTAAAACTTCACGACACCGGTTGTTCTCTCAAAGCCTTTCATGGTGACACATTGAGAAAAATATCACTCTATGGTGAGCTGCATCGCTTTATCCCGGCGCTGTTACGTATTGAAGGTGCCCGTATCGCAGAAATTCCGGTGACTCACCATGCACGCAAATATGGTACGTCCAAGTATAATCTGTCCCGTACTTTCAGGGTGATTATGGATTTGGTGACAATTCGTTTATTAATGAAACATTTACAGAATCCGCTGGTTTTTTTTGCCAGAATCTCGTTTTTATTTTTTTTTGCAGGAGCGGCCGCCTTTGCCGCATCTGTCTACATGCTGTCTGTTCAGAATGCGCTTTTCGCAGATCTCAATATCCTGTTGATCTTGACTGCCCTGCTTTGGGCTTCATCGTTTCAATTTTTGCTCTTCGGCCTCGTCGGTAAGCTTGTTGTCAACAGCGGCACGAGAAAAATACTGAGCTAGAGTGTCATTATCGAAAAAGGTGAATCAAAAGGTGACGAAACAACAACTAGAAAAAAGCCGGAATGAAGAAAAAATCAGTGTTATCGCCGCACTGTATAATCAGAAAGAGATAGTGGCTTCTCTTTGCCAAAATCTAATTGCTACTTTTAGGGACTATAAAAACTGCGAGTTTATTTTCGTCGATGACGGCAGCAGTGATAGTACTTTTGAAGCACTTAAAAATTTGGCGGCCACGGAAAAAAATATAAAAATTGTAAAGTTACGAACGAGGTTTGGAGAATCTTCTGCCCTTGATGCCGGATTTAAAAACGCCGATGGTGAATATATTGTTTTTTTTACAGTAAGGGTGAATATCAATCCGGCCCATCTGGGACGACTTGTTACCAAATTGCAGCAAGGAGATGACGTTGTCATCGGTGTGCGGTCGCCCCGTCGGGATTCCTGGCTTAACCGGTTTGTATCCAGGGTTTTCAACACTATTACAAATCGAATGACCACCCTGCACCTGCATGATATTAACAGCGGTGTACTGGCGGTTCGTCGAGCCGTGCTGCAAAATGTACCATTTTATGGCGCCTTAAATGCGTTTATCCCCGTACTCGCTTCACGTCAGGGATACAGGATTACTGAGGAAAAAATTGAGCAAATGCCGGGGCATTTTGACCAGTCCATGTATCCGACCAGTTATATCCGTCGTTTACTGGATCTTATCAGTGTGGTGTTTTTGTCAAAGTATTCCAAAAAACCTCTTCATTTTCTCGGATTTATCGGTGCGATTTTTACTATTATAGGGCTGATAATCAATGTATATCTTTTTACTTACCGAATTTTAGGATTGATCAGTCTGGCCGGTAAACCTATGTTGCTGTTGGGTACAATTCTATTGATTATAGGCATCCAAATGATCTCTATCGGCCTGTTGGGTGAAATGATTATTTTTACACATGCCAAAGAAATCAAGGAATATAATATAGAGGAAATTATTGATTAAATGAGACTTGTCATTCAAATACCCTGTTTGAATGAGGCGGAAAACTTACCATTGACTCTGTCTTGTTTACCCAAAAAGATGGATGGGATTGACGAAATTTTAATACTCGTGATTGATGACGGCAGTACCGATGGAACATCACAGGTCGCCCGTCAACATGGTGTACAGCATATTGTCCGTCTGAAAAAAAATAAAGGATTGGCACAGGGCTTTATGGCCGGATTGGATGCAGCTCTGCGTTTGGGCGCTGATATTATTGTGAACACTGATGCGGATAACCAATATAACGCTGATGATATTCATAATCTGATCCAACCGATTATTGAAGGTAAAGCGGATTTTGTCGTCGGGGATCGGAATACGAAAAACATCGAACATTTTTCATTTTTTAAAAAACAACTGCAGACCATCGGCAGCTGGGTGGTCCGCCAAGTGTCCAATACAAACGTTCCTGACGCAACCAGTGGATTCCGGGCGCTATCGCGGGAAGCTGCGTTGCAGATGAATGTCGTGTCGCAGTTTACATATACCCTGGAAACAATCATTCAGGCCGGCAAAAAAAATCTGGCCGTCGTCAATGTTCCTGTTCGCACCAATAAAAAAATTCGTGAATCGCGGCTTTTTTCCAGTAATTGGAGTTATGTAAAAAATTCTGTGGCCACGATGGCCCGGATTTATACAATGTACGAACCGCTCAAGATGTTTTCATACGTGGGCGCTGTGATTTTTGGACTCGGATTTCTTTTGTGTGGAAGATTTTTATATTTTTACCTCACTTCACGTGGAACCGGCCATATTCAGTCCCTTATTCTGGCGGCCGTATTTATGATTGTGGGTTTTCAAATTTTTATTCTCGGCTTAATGGCTGATATTATCGGTTCGAATAGAAAACTGTTGGAAAATATCTTATACCATCTTCGAAAAAGTGAAACGAAATATGTGCCCGAAACAAAAGGTGAAAAATCTAAAGAGCGGTCTCGATAAATGAAAATATCCATGTTGGGCACTTTACCACCCTTAAAAGGTATATCCTATTACTGCTGGCACCTGAGTAATGCCTTAAACTCCCGGACGGAATTGGAATTTTTTACTTTTCGGCGTTTATATCCGGAATTCTTATATCCTGGTGGTACAAAAGCCGCGGATGCAATGGATGTTGTGCCTCAAAAAGCGGCTTTTCGGAGTTATTCAATTCTTAGCATTTACAATCCCTTCAGCTGGATTTATACGGGCATGAAAATTTCTGGTGATGTTGTACACGCTCAGTTTTGGAGTTTACCTGTTATTCCGGTCTATTTGGTTATTTTTATCATTTTAAAATTGAGGCGAAAAAAAATTATTATCACCCTTCATAACGTCGTTCCGCATGAACAAAGCCGCCTTGATCGCCTTTTGATGACAACCGTGCTCAAATTCGGAGAAAAATTCATCGTTCACAGTCATCGGAACAAACAACAACTTGCCGACATATATCAGATTATTCCACAGAGGATTTTCAACGTTCCCATGGGACCACAAAGTGTGTATTTTAAAGATACCATTTGGAACCGGGAAAAAGCGCGGAAAGTTCTGGGAATCGACGAAAATACAAAGGTGTTGCTTCTGTTTGGCAATATAAGAGATTACAAAGGAGTTGATGATTTTATCACAGTTTGTTCCCTCGTGAAAAAACGGTATTCCGGTTCGGTCGTCGGTCTGATTGTGGGCCAGCCATGGATTTCTTTTGAAAAGTATTTCCGGCAAATTAATGCCATGGGATTAAAAGATGATATCAAAACATTTTTGAAATATATCCCGGATCAGGAGGTAAATAAATATTTCTATGCCTGCGATATCCTTCTGTTGCCGTATAAAGAGATGCATGGACAAAGCGCTGTGGGTAATATTGCAGTGGCGTTGGAAATTCCTGTTGTGGCAACAGATGTCGGTGGTTTGCCCGATCTGGTTCTGGATAAAAAATCCATATTAGCCCCAGAGGATACTGAGGGAATGGCAAATCGAGTGAATGAAATTATAACTCAAAAATTTTTGATTGAAAAATTGAAACGAGATGCTCAAAAAATAAAACAACAGAATTCATGGGAATGTATTTCACAAAAAACTTTAGAGGTATATCATTCTGCGGGTATTGAATAAAAGAAAAAAAAATGAAAGAAGCGACGCGTCGGTCATCATACCATCGTACAACCATTTGAACCATATTGGTACTTTGCTGACTTCCTTAATGGCTCAAAATACACAATGGAAGTATGAAGTGATCGTGGTCGACAGTGGACAGGATTCAACTGCAGAATTTATAGAAAAAAATTTTCCTACAGTAAAATTGATTAAACTGAAAGAGCGTGCTTTTCCCGGCCAAGCACGCAACATCGGCGTTGAACATGCCCGGAGCGATATTTATGTTTTTACCGATACGGATTGCCATGTGAGCCCGGATTGGATCGAAGTCATTGTAAATGAGCAAAAGAGCGGTAAAATGGCATTGGTCGGGCCGGTAAAAAACGGGACACCCATTCAAATATTCGGTATTTTGGACTATTTGCTCGAGTTCTACGATACCTTGAATGTAAATAAAGGTGTAAAGATCGGGCCTGTCGGAACCGTCAATGTTTCCTATCACAAAACGATATTTCAACGCTTTGGTCCACTCGACAGCTTCATAAAGGGAAGCGACAGCCGCTTTTCAAGAAAAATACTCGCGGCGGGTATTTTTATTTTTCACAATAAAAAAATGATCGTTTGGCATCATAATCGTACAAATATTTTTAAGGTTTATAAAAATCAATATCTACTCGGTCTGGGTGCGGCCAGGACAAATTCCCTCTTTAAGACCAAGGGTAAAATTTTAACTGATTATCCGGTTTTGATCCTATTTATGCCGTTTGTGAGAACGATCAAAATCGGATCAATTTTATTTACCAAAAGTCCTGTTAATTTTATATTTTTTATATTACTTTATCCGTTGATATTTGCGGGATTGGCTATACATGCGTTTGGATTTGCGAAAGGATCTCGGCAGAGTGGAGAATAGAAAAATCGCCTATTTTTTAAATTTTTTTCCGGTTTTGTCGGAAACTTTTATTCTCAGTGAAATAAAAAATCTGCTTAACAGCGGCTTGTTCATAGAGATTTATGCTTTATTTCGCTCTGATGATGATCCGGACAGCCAAACTGAACCTTTGATCGGCAAAACCTGGTTTTTAACCGATCATTTCAAGGCCGGGAAAATAACCTGGGCTCATCTTTACATGTTTATGCATGCGCCGCGGCGCTACATCGCAACCCTGCTGTTTGCATTGTCTCATCGCAACTCCCGCTCGTTAATGCGGCTTTTCCTGATTTTTTTCAAATTCCATAGCAAATGTCGGCACAGCATTAATAAAAATGATCGGCAAAATATACTTTTACATTTTTTACTGGTGATGCCTCTGACTAAATATATACTAAAAAATCCTCCATGCCATATACACGCTCATTACTTAAATGCGAGTGTTTCATTTGCTCTGCTGGTTTCCAGGCTATGTGGGATACCCTATAGCGTTTCCATACACGCAACAGATATTTTTGTTTCTCCGGAGCTTCCGTTGGTAAAATTGCATAATGCAGCGTTTATTCTTACATGTACACAATATAATAAAAAGTTTATTATTGATCGTTATCCCGCAGTCGACTCGGACAAAATTTTGGTCAACTATCATGGTGTTGATGTAAAACGTTTGTCTCCCGAAGAAAACGGTAAAAATGAATCGACTGTTCTATTATCCATCGGCCGTCTTGTGCCTAAAAAAGGTTTTAAATTGCTTATTTCAGCATGTCAAAATCTGAAGAGGCGGGGTATTCGTTTTCACTGTTTTATTATTGGGGAAGGTGATGAACGGGCATCACTGGAACTTTTGACTCGGATCAAACGGGTAAACGATGTGATTACCTTTACGGGTGCTGTGCCCTCCAGCAAGGTAAGAGAGTATTATCAAAAAGCCGATATTTTTGTCTTGCCATGTGTGATCGATCAAAACGGCGATCGCGATGGAATACCCAATGTCATCGCAGAAGCAATGGCTATGGAGCGCCCGGTGGTGTCCACGACCGTTTCCGGTATTCCCGAATTGGTGAATTCGGGGGAGACCGGTATTCTGGTGGAACCGGGAGACGTAGCGGCGTTGGAAAAAGCTTTGACGTTTTTAATTCAATCTCCACGGGAGGCAAGGCGTATGGGCAAAAAAGGCAGACAAAGAGTCAAGGATGTTTTTGACCGGGAAGAGAAAACCAAGGAGTTGATTGATATTTTTAAACTAAAGGTGTATCAGAACCATGCCGCGGAACAAACAAGCCGGAGTAGTGGTTAATGCTGATGATTTTGGTTTGTCGGAATCCATTAATGCCGGTGTTTTTCAATCGGCCAAAACCGGTATCGTCTCCAGCGTTTCCCTGGCCTCCAACGGGGCCGCCTTTGGGCAAGCTGTTTTAATGCTTGCTGATCTGGATGTTTCCGCCGGATGGCATGTCAATTTAACAAGTGGTTTTCCGGTTTCGAAATGTGTCCCGTCACTCTTGAAGGACGACCGTTTTATGGGTAAAATCGGTTTTTTACATCGTTTTTTTGCAGGGAAAATCAAAGTGGCGCATATAAAACGTGAACTTGATGCACAATTAAACAGGTTGTTGAAAGCCGGTATCAGGCTGACACATGCCGATGGCCATCATGATATCCATTTTTTACCCGGCCTGGCACAGATTTTAGCGAATTACTTCCGCTGTGCACATATCGACCACGTCCGGTATGCGGGTTCCCGGCTGGGCCTGCTGGATGATGCTGTCAAGCCCGTGAATATATTATCCCATTGTTTGCATCGGTTGTTGAGTGAAAATTCCCCCTATCATGTCCCTAAACGTCATATAAACATGGTCTGGGGAAGGGAACTGTATTTCGCCAAAGATAAGGACGGGATTTTGACCCGTTATCTCTTATCTGCAGGCGATGGTATTCATTTAATCGTCTGTCATCCGTCGGATTTTGTCGAAAAACCGGTTTATAATTTACGCTACAACGGCGGCAGCAAGGAACTGACGGCTTTGTGTTCGGAAACCCTAAAAAATAAAGCAACTTTTATTTCTTTTAACGAACTGTAAAAATGAACAGAAAAAATTATTATTATTTATGTTTTTTCCTGGCGTTGGCTTTGCTTTTGAGGCTGGGTTTATTGCTTATCACATGGCTCAATCCCGACGAAGGCGCACATTTGATGGATGGGCGGCTTATACTTGATGGTTACATACCTATCGTGGATTATGAAGCACGACAGCCGTTTTATGTTTTTATGCTGGCAGTTGTTCTTAAAATATTCGGAGCCAGTTTTATCTATGGCCGATTGTTGCCGGTGATGGCATCTCTTGGAACCGGTTTGATATTGTTTTATATCGGCCGTCGATTGTTTAACGATGCTGTCGGACTTGTCGCCTGCGCTATCTATTTGTTTTTGCCCTTTCTATTAATGTGGTCGGTTGTTGTAAAAACCGAACCCTTAACTATTCTGCTCGCGAGCGCCAGTATTCTGTTTATGTTAAAATCTTACAACATCTCTATTGAAAATCTAGGCTGGATGGTCTTTTCCGGGATGTTTGCCGCATTGGCTTATTATGTAAGAGCTTCCGCTTTTTTAATACCGACCATCATTGTCCTCTTTCTTTTATTTCGCTATGATACCAAACCGAAAAAAAACGGACCGCGGTTATTTTTGTTTGCCTTGGGATACTTGGTCGTTTGTATTTTAGCCGGAACAGTGTTTTTATCATCTATGTCCTTTCGGGATATTCTAATATCGCAAGTTAATCCGCTGGATACAATATACGATCATGTTGCTCATTTTATTACCAAACTTTGGATACAGGGGAAAAGCGTGGAAGGGAGTGGTTTTCGTGTCCTGGATCAAAACTTTAGCTACACAAAAGCCTCCTGGTATCAGGGTGTTGTTTTTTCTCTGTTTGTATTTGTCGGCGGGATTTTGGCTTTTCTGCATTTTCTTAGTCATCGTTTGAAACACCGGATCAATACTTATTTATTGCTTGCCATATGGACCGGATTTATCCTTTTCCCCTACATTTATCAAACTTTTTATCGCGGTTTTTTCCCACAATATATAACTGAAGCGTTACCGCCGTTAATTCTTTTAACCGCATCGACCGGCCATAGGTTGATGCTTAAAACATCTCTTGGTAAACGAAGAATTTTGACTGTGATAGGGGTTTTCGGTTTGTTGTTTATACTGCAAAAAGCATTTTGGCAATATTATCCCGGATTCACATGGACGCTCATTATAGCTGCCCTTTTGTGTGGAGTGGTTTTATATCGCAAGGCAGTCAATTTTTATTCTTTATGTTATATTGTTGTAGCTGCCGTCCTTTCAGGTATATTAAACCATTACCTGGAAGGAATCGGTGTAAACCGGCTTCTATGTGTCGGATGTACATTATTAATGTATTCAACAATACTGCTTTGCAACTCTATTCTAAAATGGAAAAAAGTCCTACTGAAGTCCAGCAGTGTTGTGTTGCTGACCGCTTTTTATATTACCGCCATTTACTCCGGATCGCTTATCGGTCCTCGGTATGTGGGTGTTTGGTCACCCAAAGTAGTATATCAGATTAAAAAAATCCTGGAAGAACATGGTGAACGGGCCGATACCGTGCTTTCCGGAGGGATGATTTGGACCTTTGAGTCCGGCCGTTATCCTTTTCTGAATGTATCTCATCCCACGCAATTTTTACTCAAGGAATGGCCTGATTTTGAAATTCAGTTTGAGAACAACAAACCGGATTTTATCATAAAGGAAAGCTATACGGAGAAAAAGTTTTCCTATTTCTGGGAATTCCTTGAATCACAAATCGATAGCAGCTACAGCCTGGTAAAATCGGTTCCGGCTCCACCCGGCACAGTGGATATCTATAAATTAAACGATCCCTTCTCGACAATTGATGTTCAGTAATCATTTCAAAATATGACTTTAAAACAAAAGACAATTTCGGGCGTTTTGTGGACCGGCGTCGCAAAGTTGGTGTTGCAGTGTTATTTGGTCGTAGTAATGGTCATTCTGGCCCGTTTACTCGCCGTAAAAGATTTCGGGATTATCGGTATGGCGCCGTTATTAACGGTGGCCATAAGTATCGTCAATGACAGGGGATTAGGTTCCGCCATTGTGCAGAAAAAGAACCTGGATCAAAATCATCTTTCGTCGGTTTTTTGGGGTGGTATAATTTTCAGCACGGTTCTTTTTGCGTTATCTTTGATGCTCGCTGCGCCGCTTGCACGATTCCTACATGAACCACAACTCGAATCCGTCATTTCCGTCCTTGCTGTCGGCTTTATTATCGGATCGTTTGCCATCGTACAGAGAGGATTGCTTACCAGGGAAATGGATTTTAAAAAATTGGCAATTATAGAGGTTTTTTCCGTAAGCGTCAGCGGAACCGCTGCTGTTGTTATGGCGCTTATGGGATTCGGCGTTTGGAGCTTGGTAAGCAATATTCTTTTAAAATATATTCTGGATGTGATATGTTTTTGGAAATTTAGTAAATGGCGGCCGTTGCTACATTTCCGTTACCGGGAATTTAAAGAGTATTTTACCTATAGTGGCAGTGTGATGGCTACAGATTCCGTGGTATATCTGAATAACGTTGCTGATATATCCATTATTGAAAAAATGTTGGGATCTGAGCTGTTCGGATTTTACAGTATGGCGATGAATTTTGTTAAAATTCCTATTACCCGACTATCCGCAATAGTGGCCAAAGTGGTCTTTCCTGCTTTTTCTCAAGTACAAAATGACATGCTCAAGTTTAAAAATGGCTATTTAAAGGCAACCGGCCTTATTTCAGTTATCACATTTCCGGTACTGGCAGGTATGGCGCTTTTAGCCCGTGAGTTCATAATTGTATTTTTTACGGAAAAATGGCTGCCGATGGCTACGCCACTCATCCTGTTAACACCCATGGCTATTCTCAAATCAGTCGGGACCATCCGGGGTCCCGTCTTTAAAGCATGCGGCAGACCGGATATTCTGTTTAAATGGAATGTGGCCTATTTTATTTTGCTCGTTGCAGCGGTTTATTGGGGCACACGTTACGGTTTGACGGGCGTCGCTGCTTGTTATACCGGGTTATATGTTATCACATTTCCAATCATTCAAAAAATTACCAACCGGCAGGTTAACGTGAAAGACCGTGAATACTATCGTGTAATCTCTACCAGTTTTGTCGCGTCGGCTCTGATGTTGGGCGTTGGTCTGGTAACAAAGGTGATATTAAAACATTTCTTCAAATCTCATGTAATGGTAGTATTGTTCTCCTGTTTTATTGTATGTATACTTGTATATATCGGCTTGGTTTTTTTACTTGATCGAAATATTGTAAATGAATTTATAGAAATAATGATTCAGCGAAAATATAAAAAAAATCAGCAGGGAAAATCCGACGCGTTATGAAAATTGCTATAATGGGAATACGAGGGATTCCGGCCAATTACGGCGGTTTCGAAACTTTTATCGAGGAAATGGCTCCTCGCCTTGCAGCAAAAGGACACCAAGTTACCGTGTTCGGTCGTTCGCAATATATACAGTACGATCAAAAATATTATAAAAACGTGCGACTGCGAATTTTCCCAACCATCGGTCACAAGTATCTTGATACGGTGGTTCATACATTCTTATGTGCTCTTGTTAGTTTTTTTGACCGTTATGATGTCGTGTTTATTTGTAACAGTGCCAACGCGATATTTTCTTTCATGCCGCGCCTCTGGTTTAAACCTACCGTGCTCAATGTAGACGGATTGGAGTGGAAAAGGCAAAAATGGAATTGGGCCGGAAAGGCATTCTACAGGGTATCCGAATTTCTGGCAACGTTTCTTCCCACAGCTATCGTATCCGACGCAAGAGAAGTTGAACGATACTATTTGCAAAAATTTGGCAAAAAGTCATGTTTTATCCCCTACGGTGCGCCGGATGGCCCGGTCAAAAGTGTGGATATATTAAAAAAGTATAAACTTGAACCAAATGAATATATTTTGTACGTTAGTCGTATGGAGCCGGAAAACAATGCTCATAGAGTTGTCAGAGCTTTTGAGCGCGTAAAAACAGAGAAAAAACTTGTTATGGTCGGTGATGCACCTTACAGTCATGAATATATCGAAAATTTGAAAAAAACCAATGACCGGCGGATTATCTTTACCGGTTATGTGTTTGGACAAGGATATCGAGAATTTCAGAGCCATGCATATTTTTACATCCAGGCAACGGAGGTCGGCGGTACACATCCGGCATTGTTGGAAGGAATGGGTTTCGGCAATTGTATTTTGGCCAACCGGGTACCGGAACACGAAGAGGTCGTTGGAGATGCCGGTATTTATTTTTCCACTGTTGACAACAACGACTTGACGGCAAAATTACAGCAACTGTGTGATCATCCGGAAATAGTGCAAAAATATCGGATAAAAGTCCGACAGCGAGTCAAACAAAAGTATAACTGGGATGTGGTGACAAGACAATATGAAAGTTTGTTTTTTCGTGTTGCGAAAAACAAGGAATAATTTTTTTAAATATGGAGAATATTGATGGTTAATTCGTTGTCAATTTTGATCGCAATTCCTGCCTATAACGAAGAAAAGAGTATCAGTGATGTGATTGGTCGGGTACGGTCTTCTTTGGGAGAGTATGACCTATTGGTCGTTAACGACGGATCCGTAGACAATACTGCCAAAGTGCTTAAACAAGAAAATGTCACTACGGCAACACATTTATGCAATCTTGGTTATGGACGTGCTATTCAAACCATTGTTAAATTTGCCCTTAAAAACGGATATGATGGTCTGATTACACTGGATGCCGACGGCCAACACCAACCCGAGCAAATAAGAGAATTGATTCGGTCATTTGAAAACAGCGATGTGGATATGATCATCGGTTCACGGCATTTGGGGAAAAACGCCTATAAGAATATCCCCTTCGGTCGGAAAATTGGAATGCTGCTGTTTTCCCGTATCGTGGGGCTTTTGTGTGGAAAACGAATATATGATACATCATCCGGATTGAAAGCCATCCGTAAAACCGTATTTAAACCGCTGATCGAATGTAATTTTGTTGATTTTCATGCCGAAGCAATCGTATATTTGATGAGGCTTGGTTATAAACTTGACGAGTTTCCAATTACTGTGGCAGAGCGAACTGCGGGTGAATCCATGTATTCTTTTTTGAACCATTTTAAATATCCTCTTAAAACCGGTTTGCTCATTGTGTTATCAATCATGGATGCGGAAATTAAAAAGAGAGGGGTTCAAAAATGACTGTTCAGGGAATTATTCTGCTTGATATTATCGGCATAGCTTTTATTTTTTGGATTATTTCTCTTGTTAGACATACTCGACTTTATGTGGGCTATGGCGTTATTTTTATCACATCGATATTTGCCACTATGATGATTATATCCGTTCCATTTCTGCTGCATCTGATTACCCGGCTGATGGGGGCGCTGTTTCCGGCTTCCGCTCTTACAATGCTGGCTTTGGGATTTATTATCTTCCTTTTGATCTATATACTTACCCAAACCACCATCTTATCCAATCGGCTGTCGCGCCTGGTTCAGGAAATCGCCATTCGAGATGCGGAGCAGCAAAAAAAAAATTTAAATAAAAATACGAATGCCTTTGAATAACGACAAGAAAATTTTCTATATTTTAATAGCCATATTGTTGGTATCGGCCGGGTTGCGGTTTTACTCGATTCATTTTGGTGAACCTTTCCGTTACCATCCCGACGAGGTGAAACTGCTATCGACGGCCGGACGTTTGCTGCAATCCAAATTTGTTGACAGCGACGCTTATTTTGCCTACGGTGTTTATCCCGTTTTTTTTACCCTTTTGCTGGCCGTTTTGATAGGTGTTTTTATTATAATGAACATTTTAACAGGACGTTTTGCCTCCTTTGACGATGCACGAATTCTTTATGAGAATAATCCTTTCCCTTTTTTGGCTGTCGGCCGATATTTCGTCGCCTTTCTGGGCATTTGTACCGTGTATGTTATGTACCGGCTCTTAAAGAGAATGTACAATAAGACGGTTGCCATTCTCGGCGCTGCTTTATTGGCTGTAAATTTTGTTCATGTTCGAAATTCTCATTTCAGCACCGTTGATGTTCCTGCAACCTTCTTTACACTCTTGGGATTGTATTTTTGTGCACTGATTATCGAGAAACCTCGTCTGCGCTATTATCTTTTCGCCGCTGTTTTTATCGGTTGGGCTTTTGCCACAAAATTCAGCCTGTTTTTTTTAGCTTTGCCTTTTATTTATGCCCATTTCTGTGCATCATATACTGAAAAGTCATTTGTAACGCGATTATTGAGCAAAAATTTTTGGATTGGTTCCGTAACCGGTGTCGTCGCGTTTGTTCTTGCCTGCCCTATTATTTTCTTAAATTTCGAAAAAACCTGGGGTGGGATAATGAGGACGAAAAACTTCGAGAGCGCCGGAAAAATCGGCAGCGGTGGTGCATTGCTCTCTTATTGGACCGGACAGCAATCAGAAGGTTTTGGCGTTTTTTACCCCAATTCCATTCCCCATACTTTTGGCGTATTGCTTACCCTTATCGCCGTTTTGGGAATTTTCTATTTATGGATCCGTCATCGCAAGCAGGATATTTTATTGCTGGCTTTTTTTATCCCTTCCTATATTATGTTCGAAGGTATGGCATACCGCGCCATGCGTCATATTTTACCTTTGATTCCCGTTATTTTGGCAGCGGTTGCTGTTTTTCTTGGCAGACTATTTATAATTTTTGGGTCAAAAAAACGTAAATATATTATTGTAGTGACCATGCTCGCGCTTTTGGGCAGTTCGGTGGCCAGAACGACGTTTTATCTCTATTATCTCGGTCAACCGGATCCGCGCAGCCAGGCACTGGAATGGTGCTTGGAACATATACCGGAGTCGAGTTCAGTAGCTGTAGAGTCATTCCCGCCGTTTTTACCCGGTTACAATGGAAATGAAGTGAAAGGTTCGACACGGTATAACATCTTTGAAATGAATTTGCTCCAGAAAGACTCCCGGCTCAGTTCAAAGCTGGTGAAAACTATTGCACAAGATTCCATTAATTACTATATTATGGATGGTTTTACACGTCATGTGTTTGACTGGGAGCAAACGTACCGTCGCTACCCTGAAATAATCAAAGACAGACAAAAATTTTTCCAATGGCTCAATTCCCACAGCCGAATTGTCGCGGAATTTAAACCTGCAAATGATAAAATTCAGCCTTTTATTCGGATTTATAGGATTATGTTTTGAAAAGAATTTCTGAAAATAAAATTGTTCTTTTGATTTTTCTCGTTGCTCTGATTTTGCGCGTGGCGTATGTTTTGAGTCTGGAAGAAAAATGGTATTTTTTTGATACGGTTTACTATGATGCTGCCGCTCAATCGCTGATTCAGGGTGAGGGATTCGGCCCCAGCTTGTATTTTCAAAATCTGTATGCAAATTATTGTCTTGAACCCCTTTATCCGCTGTTTCTTGCAAGCGCTTATGGCATATTCGGACACTCTTTTCTTGTTCCCCGTATTTATCAGGTGATTTTGAGTATGCTTGTGCTCCTTTTACTTTACATTTTGAGCAAAAAACTTTGTCCCTCTCATTGCTCATTAGTGTTACTTTTATATGGCGCCGTGTTTCCGTTTTTTGTGTTTATAACAGGGCTTTTATACATTACGCAATTGTTTACTTTTTTTATTGTTTTGCAAATTTTTGTTTTTTATCGGTTTTATATAACACAGCGTTTGGGCTGGTTGATAGTCGGCGGATTGCTGATGGGATTGGCGATTCTGGCGCGACCAATTTATTTATTGAGCATTCCTCTGTTTTATTTGTGGGTGTTTTTCGCTTGTAAAGGCAGGTTTGGGAAAAAGACGTTAACCGTTTTTGTTTCGGTGATTTTAACAATGCTTGCTTTGACACCGTGGACCGTACGAAATGCTCTGGTTTTTCAAAAATTTGCTTTTGCCCGGGCCTGCCTTTCGCAATCGGAAGCCTTTGGCAGCACCTTTTGGGAAATACAAAGACGAAAGGTTTACGGTGAGCATGGATTTCGAGCGCGTCAACTGGGTGTACATTGTTATTTTGAAAACAATAGAGTCGCTGTTGATTATTATGTTGATGGTAAACCTGAATATAAATATGTTTCTTTGGAAGATATAAACCTCCCCGATTTTGATTCTTATTCGGGTATTTTGTTCTGTGGTCCCTTTGAGAACCGATTAAAGAGTATTCGTGGTTATGAACGGTCGATAAGTGGTGCCGATACAACTGATCATATCGTGTTCAATTCGGACTCTCCTGAGATCGATTTCGTGCATGTACATAATGTACAAAAAACCGATTCGTTTTTTGTCTTTTCTGCTGATGGTGATGGATGGGAATTTCCCATGGTTTTTACGCAAGGTGGACGATCAAATTACTTTGAAATGGATTATGCACCGGGCACGATGGCACAGCAGGCACGCCGGGTTGCCATGTTGATTTATCTTGATAAACCGCAGCTAAAATCAACAGGCCTCATGGTTTGGCTGCATCCGTGGGGTGAGCCGGATTTGTGGCGTTTTGAAAACGGAAAACCCGCGTCTTCCATTCAAGTTTTAAAATATCCTTACGAGTCGAAGCGTTACAGTTTTAAAAACCTGTTGTCAAAATACCCCAAAGAGTATTTACTTGTTCATTATATCCCTAGATTTCTACGATTTTGGTCACCCAAGGTGACAGGGGTACGAAACAAAGAGCAGCAGCCCGGTCCTTTAAAACAAGCTTTGTCGATCTCTTTTTTCATACCGGTATTGATCCTTTTCCCGTTTGGTATCTGGAAGATGAGGAGGAACTTTATAACGTTGGCTTTACTGTTGATCCCGATCGTTACGCTCAGTTTCGGGTATTCAATTTTCGGTACACAAACAAGATACCGGATTCCCATAGATGGATTTTTAATTCTGTTGGCTGCCCAGGGATTGTCTTTGTTGCGTGGTGTAAAAAAGGAATGCTGAATGTATAAAAATAAAAAAAATTGTGTTGTTGTACCCGCCTATAACGAGTCCACCCAGATTAACCGAGTTCTGGAATCAATGCCGGAGTTTGTTGATAAAATAGTTGTTGTGAATGATAACAGCAAGGATAATACGGCAAAAATCGTGCAAGAATACGACAGCGACCGAGTTGTACTCATAAATCATGATATCAACCAGGGTGTGGGCGGAGCGATCGCAAGCGGATACAAATGGGCACGTGATAATGATTACGATGTAGCCATCGTTATGGCGGGTGACGGACAGATGGATCCCGGAGATCTGCCGGCTGTTCTCGATCCTGTTGTTGAAAACCGTGCCGATTATTCAAAAGGCAATCGGCTTTTTACCGGCGAGGCGTTTAAGAAAATTCCCAAAATACGATATTTTGGCAATTCGTTGCTTTCTTTTTTTACTAAAATTGCGTCGGGCTATTGGCACATTGCCGATTCCCAGTCCGGCTATACTGCCATAAATCTTAAAGCATTGCGAACCATCGATTGGGACGCAATGTATAAACGATACGGCCAGCCCAACGATCTGTTGGTCAGGTTAAACGTTTACGATTTTCGCGTTTGTGATGTAAAAATAAAACCTGTGTATGGAATTGGTGAAATTTCAGGTATTAAATTACGCAAAGTGATATTTACCATTGGATGGTTATTGCTCAAACGGTTCTTCTGGCGACTGGCGCAAAAATATGTTATCCGTGATTTCCATCCCTTGGTATTCTTTTATATTTTCGGCATAGGCCTTTTAGGCTTGAGTCTGCCGCTGTTTCTGCGTTTTATGTACTTTTTATTTACCGTAGGGCGTATTCCCAGTATAAATTTCCTGTCGTGGATGTTATGCATGATTATGGGATTTCAATTTGTCTTTTTTGCCATGTGGTTCGATATGGAGAGGAACAGGGACCTAAAAGGGTGAAGAAAATATTACATTTTACCAGCTCTTATCCGCGGGAAAAATCCGACCTTTCGGGTATTTTTATACAAAAATTGGCCTTGAATTGTGTTTCCGAATTTCAGATTTTCATTCTTACACCGCATTGTCCCTGTACCGCCAGGCATGAAATTGTTAACGGTATAACAGTGATCAGATTCCCATATTTTATTCAAAAATACCAACGGCTTGTTTACGGCGATTCGATTTTGCAAAATTTGAAAAGAAATAAATGGCTCTATCTTCAGGTGCCGTTTTATATTGTGTTTTCGGCTATTTACTTTGCCGCTGCCGTACGCTCCCGTCGTATTGATCTGGTTCACGCACATTGGATTTTCCCCCATGGATTTGTGGCCGTTTTAATGAAAAGATTGCTGAATTTACAGTGTAAAATAATCATCACATCGCATGGCAGTGATATGTTTTCAATGAACGGTTGGATTTTTCAGAAATTGAAAAAATACGCCCTTTCTTATTGTGATAAAATAAATGTCGTAAGCTCTGCAATTCAGGATAAAATTATCAAAAATTTTGGCTTGACAAATATCGCCCGGATACCTATGGGCACAGAGGCGGACATGTTTATCCGAGCAAAGCCAAAACCGGTCGAACAGGATTATCTGTTGTTCGTCGGCCGTTTGAGTGAGAAAAAGGGCGTGACCTATCTACTTGATGCTTTTCGCATTATCCGTTCCGAAGGTTATACTTTAAAATTGGTCATTATCGGCTCCGGCAACCAAAAAAAACGGCTCGAAGCGCAGGCAAAAAGACTTTTATTAAACGGGCATGTAATTTTTGCAGATGCAATGGAACAGCAAAAGCTGGCGGCTTTTTATCAACATGCCCGTGTCCTCATCGGACCGTCAATTTCCGAAGGATTTGGTCTGGTTTTCGTTGAGGCCATGCTGGCAAAATGCCCGGTCGTGGCTTCAAATATCGGCGGAATACCGGATTTAATTCAACATGAAAAAACCGGACTTTTGGTGGAGCAAAAACAGCCTGTGCAAATCGCCAGGGCCGTTGAACGTCTTTTAAATGATCCCGTATTTTCTGAAAAAATAGTGGAAAGGGCATTTAATTATGCACAGCAGCATTTCACCTGGAACGCTGTTTCCAAACAGTTCAAATTACTTTATGATCAGGTGCTCGCGGAAGTGTCTTGAATGAAATATCATTTTTTAAATCGGTTTTATAAAAAATACTTTCACGGCATTATTTCTGCAACTGAATATATTAAATATCTTTTGACTCGAAAATCTGAACTTTTATTTTTGCATCCGCTATGAAAAGTATCAAATACATAATTTTTGTTTTCATCGTGCTGATTGCAGTGATTTATTTTTATTTCAATGGTGATAAACTTAAATTGCTCATCCGTATAAACTGGTTGGATGCGGTGATTTTGTTCATTTTTGTTTTTTTATCTTTCCTGGTTCTGTCTTATCAATTTTATTATTACATGCGGATATTTAAAATTAGACTTTTATTTAGGGAATATTTTGGTCTGACGGTTTGCAGTACCATGTTCAACTATTATCTGCCCGCCCGTGGTGGTCTGGTAGCCAGAGCGTTTTATCTTAAAAAAAAGCATGGTTTTTATTATTCCCACTATACCTCGTTGATTGTCGGATCATATTTAATTACATATAACACCACTGCCCTGTTTGGACTCATTGTCGGTATTATTCTCTATATAAATGGACTTCAAAATCAGCTCAATCTGATCTTCATTTTTACTTTTTTGCTTGTAGTATCACTTGCAGGAACCACTATTTTACTCATTATTGTTCGTAAAAAACGGTTCGCCGGCCGCAGTAAGGTGAGCAATTTTTTTAGCCGTGTTAAAAACGGATTAAAATATTTCCGCCAGAATCGGCACTTGATCCTAAATATTATATCGATCAATTTACTGTTCATTGTTGTTATGGCATTACGTCTTTACTGGAGTTTTTGTAGTCTTGATATAAGCGTCAACTTTTTCCAGATTTTTTGCGTGAGTGCGCTGGCAAATTTTACCATGGTCATATCGATTACACCGGCTAATTTGGGCATCAGAGAGGGGATCGTCGGTTTTTCGGCGAGTTTACTGGGTGTTGAACTACCGGATGCCATACTTGCGGCAGCTCTGGATCGGTTAGCCGGTATGATTTTTAATTTTGCTTTCGGACTGTATTACAGCCGGCTATTACTGCATGATGTGAACTGGAAAAGGAAACCGGATATAATGGATAACTAATTCATCATGGATTTTTTGTCATTTTTATACATGGGTTTTGGTTTCTTCATTTCAATTAATCAGGGCGTGACGATGATAATCGGCGTTCGATCCAATGGTCTTATTTTGGGTGCCGATGTGTTGATGCCGGTGGATCTCTTTGTCTATTTGATATTAATTTTTGCAAAAAATAAAAGCCGCCAATCAAAATATTATTTGATGGTCGTGAGTGCTAAAATTCTCGCCATTCTATTTCTTTTAATTTCAGTAAGCGGTGTTTTTTTTGCTGATGAACCAGTGCTGGTGAAATTTCAACTGGTGCATTTAACAAGAGCCATTTTGATTTTTTATTGTATTGCCAGCAGATTGCACGATTATAAACATATGAGATATTTTATTATCGGATTATTATGGGGATTGGGCTTTCAGTGTTTCATCGGATTTTATCAGTGGCAATTCGGTCCAATCACTATACCGTTTCTTGAAACTGGGTACGGATTTAGAGTGACCGGAACAATGGAAGTTACCAATGCGTATGGCGCATACCTCGTTTCAATGATACCCATACTCGCCAGGGTGATGCTGTTTACCGATTTGAAACCGAAAATAATTTATTATGTATTTGCCGCATGGGGGCTTGGCGCCCTGTATGCAACCTACACACGCGGTGCTTGGTTGGCTTTTATGGGATCCATGGTGTTTTTTTTCGGGAAGGAATTTTTAGGTAAAAAAGTGAACATGAAAAAAAAGTTATTAGTGATCGGATTGAGCGTTGTGGTTTTTTCAACCGTTGTGGTAAAATATGGAGATATTATCGTCAAACGGATGGAGAATTCAAAACAATCCTTGACGGCGGATGCAAAGCAAAGCCGTATGAGTCTGGCCAAGGATGCTATGCGTGTCATTTCAGAACATAAACTTTTTGGCGTTGGCCTGGAGCACTATCGATTTTACTCCGATCCGGAAATTCCCGGACTTCGGATTGTGCACAATGCCTTTTTACTTATTGCCGCAGAACAGGGTATTTTAAACTTTATTATTTTTGTTACCTTACATCTTATAGTTGGAATAGGGGCGCTTAAAATATTCAAATTTCGTGATCCGTTTCTCTATCATGTCGGCATGGGAACCTTTACCGCTTTTATCGGCCTTTTGGTATATCATATGGTCGCACCCGACTATCGGATGATCGGCGTCTTGTTACAGCATTGGCGGCTGCCGGGAATGATTTTAGCATTGCTTGTTTGTAACGATCTCACCGAAAAAAGAAAAACCAAAAAACGACGGCAGATGGCGATGGCCGGTGTGTCGGGTAACGATGTAAAGAAACCTGCTTCAGAATTATCTCCAGTCGATATCCAACGACGGTATATGAAAAGGTTTCCTCATAACGAACTTTGAATATTATGGCACAAATTCATAAAAATATAAGTTTTGCCGGTATCGGTCAATTTCTGTATACAATTCTGGCTTTTATCCTGATACCTTTTGCCACACGTTATCTGGATAACGACGGTTATGGATTGTATACTTTAGCCGCCACTTTGGGTTTTTTTATAACGATGGCCGGTGACCTGGGTCTGTCCACATTACTGACCCGTGAAATTTCAAAAAACCGACGCCCTGCATCGCGTTTGTTTTTTTGCGCCAATGGTATCAAAACGGCAACAACTCCGATAGCCGTCGGTGTATTGTTGATTTATCTCAAACTGGGTGGATTTGATGCCATCGGTATACAGGCAATTCTCATTTTTGCCCTCTCTTCCATTTTTAGTGCATTTACACAGGCCATTTTTGCGGTTTTTAGGGGCTTTGAAAAAATACAGTATGAAACTTTGGGCGTTTTTATCGACAAGTTGCTGTCCGTTACACTCGGTATTCTTTTTCTGGTACTTGAATTTGATATACGCGTTTTTATTTCATCTTTTCTGATTGCTGCTGTGGTCAAGTTTGCTCTTGCACTGTTTTATTTAACAAGAAAATTTATACCTTTCGGTGTCACATTTAATCTCACCCGTTCAAGAGTATTGCTGCGTACCGCTGTCCCTTTCGGTATCTCGGTTTTTTTAGCCATGTGCTATAACTACCTGGATATCATCATGCTGTCCGTCATGACGAATCTGAAGGAGGTCGGTTTATACTCTGTAAGTTATAAACTGTTGTCGCTGACAACGATCATTCCTACAGTACTCACAACCGCGTTTTTACCTCAACTTTCAATCCATTTTCGTGATTCCAAAACACTGTCAGCGCTTTTTTTGAAAGGCTGCACCTTTCTTTTTATCTTTTCGTTTCCTATGATTCCTTTTGTGTTTTTGCTGCCGAAGGAGATCATTCTATTAATTTCCGGCCCCGGTTGGGATGGCTCGGATATTGCTTTACAAATTCTCGTTTTTGCTGCATTCGCACAAATGTTAAACAGTTTTTTTGTGCCGTTATATGCAGCCGTCAATCTCCAAAACAAGATCGTTCGGTATCAAATTATCGGTCTGGTGGTCAATATTGTACTGAACTCAATTCTGATCCCCATAATCTCCTTCCGTGGTGCTGCAATTGCAACCGTGGCCACTGAATGGATTATTTTAGTTTTTATTTTCCGGTGGGCGCGGCAAAAAATTTTAAAAAAGCATATTCATTTACTCGACGGTCGTTTTATATTGAAAATAGCCGCTGCGACGATCCTGATGACCGGTAGTATTTTAATACTGCAACGGATAAGGATAACAGGTATAACATTGTTTCTCCTGGTCGCCGGTATTTACCTTTTGGGACTGCAAATTACTGGAGCGATTGGGTTTAAATCTATTTTAAAAAGTGCACGAAAATTTATACAATCAAAAAGGAAGCAAAGCATTCGTGAATAAAAAAATCGACAGGATTTTTGAATTTTATAAAAAAGAAAAAGCCCTGGTCACATCGCCGTTCATTGAAATAGGGGGTAAGCTGAACGATGGCTTGCTGTCGGCTGTTTTTACGGCTCTCGGTATCGAAACCAGGGCAAAAATTGTGGTGGATATCGGATGCGGAACAGGTGCACTGGCGCGATATTTCAATCATTTTTCTTTTTATGTTGGTATGGATCTTGTTAAACACCCGAGCCTTTCAGGATCGATCGATAATATGCACGTATACAGTCAGGGAGATGCCCAGCAGCTACCCTTCGCCCGGGAATCCGCCGACCTGGTGGTGTGCTTGGATAGTTTTGAGCATTATCCAGATCAGCTGCGCGCCGCGAAGCAGTTTTATGATATTATGAAAAAAGGTGGTGTATTGTTCCTTTCTGTTCCCAATTATGCCAATGTTGCCGGATGGGTGAAAAAACGTTTGGAAAAAAGCGGCCGTTACGAGCCGGATTCTTGGGCTCCGTTTGACTCCTGGAAGCCCGAAGAACTGGAGCAATTTGTTACACCGGCACTTGTAAAAAAGGTGTTTTCCAGAGCAGGTTTTTCACGTTTTCAGTATATCGGTTACAGAGCTGAAGTCGCCGTCGGCCTGTTCCCGTGGATATGGCATCCCAAAATGCCCGGTAAACTCGAACGGTTAATCCGGATGATTTTTAAACCATTTTCCGGAATGATAGTCAACCTGTGGCCTGACTGCAGTTTGCATACGTTTTGGAAAATAGTAAAGTAAACCGGTTTTCTATAAATCCGTAATAAAACAAAGGTTTCAAATGTCGAATAGTAAAAAAAAGATATGCTATTTTAATCATATGGAAGATCTTTTCGGCAGCTCTATCGGTTCGACAATCAAGGCGGTCGAGCTGTTGAAACACCTGGAAAAGCACGATTTTGAGGTTTTTTACTATTGGCGGTTTGGCGGACAGGCATCGAGTCCTCAACAGCAACGAGGATGGCGAAAAGCCCTCAAACACCCGTTGCTGCGTCGTCTTTTTTTTACTCCCAAGTATATGTTACTCAACTTGAAGGAAATGGTTGCAGAGTACCGATTTATCCGTCGATACCAGCCGGATTTGCTGATTCTGCGCCTCGATTTGTACCGTTTTTCCGTGGTTCTGCTTGCGAAGCTCTTGGGTATTCCGCTTGTTTTGGAAGCGGACAGTGCAATGTCTTATGAATGGCTTACTTTTAATAATAAAGACCGCAATATATGGCCGCAATGGCTTTATTTTTTTGAAAAGTTTTGTTTGAAAAATGCTCGAGCGGTTTTTGCGCAATCTCTGGAAACCCGGCAGTATCTCTCAAAGACTCACGGTTTTCACACCGATGATATAATGGTTATAACCAATGGAGCACGGATTTTGCCCAATGAACCGTCCCAAAATTCACGAAAACGGAAGGAACTGGGTATCCCGGAGAACGGACTGGTATGCGGTTTCCTCGGATCATTGCATTTTTGGCATGGCACGGATTTATTGTATCAACTCATGGACCGGCTTTTAAGAAAAAATCATCGAGTCTGGTTTTTAATTGTGGGAACCGGCGGCCCCTATGCTGAACAATTCAAACAACACTGTGCGCAAAGTGAATGGTATAACCGTGTGGTATTTGCCGGTTATGTTGAGCATGGTCGGGCGTATGAATATATCAATCTTTTTGATATCGCTTTGGCGCCATATTCCTCTCAAGGATTGTTTTATTATTCGCCGGTAAAAATATTTGAATATATGGCGCAGGGGAAACCCGTCATTACGACACGAGTGGGACAAATAGCGCGTCTCGTGCAGCCGGGTGAAAATGGTGTTTTTTTCGATCCGGAAAAACCGGAGGATCTTTTTGAAAAGACATCGAGTCTTGTAAACAATTCAAAATTGAGGGTGCATGTTGGCCGGAACGCTCGAAATACGATTTTGGAAAACCATACATGGGATCACAAGGCGGCGCAGCTGGCACAGCTATGTAATAAAGTGATAAAACGCTCTTACATATCCAATGACTCTATTCGATAATTCGTCAAATTTTTAGTACGCTTTAAGTGCTTTGTGGTATGTTAATTTCTTAAACGAGTTTGTCGGATTTTTCTCCAAACAAAATATTCGAAATGCCGAATAGCGGGATTGTATAGGGCAGCTTTTTGAGTAGTTTAAATAAAAGGATCGGCGTACGGTTCGGAGTAAACCAGCCTCCGGTTTTAATCATATAATTTTGAATTTCTGCTTTTTCAACCAGCGATCGTATGTATCGCGGTGTAAAGCGAAAAGTACCGCGTTCCGCTGGAGTGAGAAGTGCAAAAATTATTTGGGCGGGATTCCATACATTGGGTTCAAAAATTAAAATATACCGCCGGCTCACCCTTGTCATTTCACGGACGACGTCGAGGGGTTTTGCGATATGATGCAGTAATTCCCAGCATGTGACCATATCAAATTTTTTGTCTTGGAAAGGTAGTTTGTATGCATCCGCTAGACATACCCTGTCTTTGGAAGGATTTTTATGAAGCATGGATATGGAAATATCACAACCGAACATGCCTTTCGTGATATCCTTCATAAACCACATACCGAAACCGTCACCGCATCCTACCTCAAGTATGGAATTGACCGGGTTTTGCAGTAAACCGCTGATAAAATCCATTCGCTGATTGGAAAAACCCTGTACCACCGGGTGGTGAACTGTTCGCAGATTGGTCGTTACATCCCAAAATTTTTTCTGTTTCGTATCAAAATCAGACATAATCAAAACTGTTGTATTTTAGTTGTAAAATGTTATATTTTATCCGCTAAATGCAATATTTGGTGTATTTTAAATTAATAATTTATTATGAATAAAACCAGTCGTTTTATGAAAATATTGAAAATTGTCTCAATAGCATTGTTTGTCGTTCTTGTCGTATTTTTGCAATTTTACGGCATAAATTCCCTTGTTTTAAACAGCGATGAGTTACATCCTGCACGGACACTTGTCAGCGACGATTGGAGTCTGGTTGATTATCCCTGGCCGGAAGAAGCAACACGAGAGTTTTTTAACGACTGGCCCATCCAATTTCCGCCGCTTTTCGGCCTGGCTGTTCGTCTTGCTGTTGTTTTATTCGGGAGCAACCATTTTGCCTTGCGGTTTTTTCCCGCTTTTTTTGCAGTCCTTGCAGTGGGAGCATCTTTCCTTCTGTACAGGTTATTCGTTTCAACGCCGTGGGCTTTCACCGGTGCTGTTATAATGGGCGTTATGTCTGACAAACTCATGTGGTATGCCAAGTGCTTGAAACATTATACGGCCGATGTGCTTTTTACCGTTCTGCTTTTATATTTTGGCAAGATGGCACTGGATCGTAATCGGATTTTATACTGGATACTATTTTCGGTTACCGCATCCGTTGCGATATGGGTGGCATTCGGATCCGTATTTGTGGCCGGTGCTGTGTTTGTGGCCGTTTTTTATAAATGGATTGTCCTGGATCACCAATCTGGTGGTTGGAAAAAAATAATTAGCGGCGGCCTGCTGTTTGCATGTTCTCTTGCCGCTCTTTATTTCATTAATATCTCTAAAGCGGTTTCCAACCCGGTGTTTTTGCAGGCTTGGGATCTGCAAACTTTTGTGGGGAGCCGGGCGTCCGATTTTGGCTATCTGTTACGATTTTTCCTTCACAAGGGTTATCACATTTTACTTCTTCCATACTATTTTTTTGAAGATAATTATGCGTTTGCTGTTCCGGCGAATCTATGTATCATTATTTATTTTGTATATGCAGTAAAAAAGCGCCAATGGACGAATCTGAAGTTGTTTCTTTTGCCTCTGGTGTTCGTATTGTTATTATCCACAATGGGGAAGTATCCGTTTTCTGCAGGACGGTTGTCTCTGTTTTTGCTGCCGATTTGGATTCTTTTGATACTTTTAGGATTACGGCAGGTTTTTCGTTATTTATACCGGCGGAATAAATACTTACTCTATGCTGTTACTTCAATTTGCGTCGCTTTGTCATTGTTTCTGGTGTATACAAATGTTGTCAAAGTTTCACATCAAAAATATGCAGGTGGGCGTCGGGTGGATCAAATGATTTTTGCCTTGAAAGAAAACGCCCGCGATCAGGATACCGTTTTTTTACACTGGGGAGCCATTCTGCCGTTTTATTTTTACTATACGGATCATAAACCCGGCTACCAAAAACAGTATCCTGTTGACCATTTGGGCACAATAAACGTGATTTACGGTGAGGAACATACCCTGTTTCCGCAAAATGAGGAAGCCCAGTTCGAGCGGGTAGTGAATGTGCCCGGACGGCTTTGGATTGTTTTCGGCCATTTATGGCCCTCTGATGATATGAAAAAATTAGTTGATATGCTGGATAACCGCAGAGTGAGGCTGCAAAAATTCGAATTTAAAGGATGTGTACTCTTTCTTTACGATTAATTGTAAACTGACCGGCTCCTCAATGATGTAGAAAAATAAATATTTTATGAAGTCGAAACGAAAAATAAACGTCATGCAACTGATCGAAGGTTTCGGATTGGGTGGCGCTGAAAAAAAAGTGTGTGAATTGATCGCACGCATGGATCCCGATCGGTTCAATACCGTGGTCTGTTCATTCGGGATCTGTGAGGAAATCCGTGATTTTTTTACCGATTTGAATGTCAAGGTATACACATTACCAAGATATCAACAATTCGATATCTCGCTCATTTGGCGACTGCGCCAGGTCATCCGGCGTGAAAAAATCGATATCATCATGTCGACGTTGTTTCATGCGGATTTTTGGGGCGCTCTGGTTGGTAAATGGGCAGGTGCAAAAGCGGTTTTTTCCTGGGAAACCATTTCATCACCTGAATGGCTGATTCCGAGGCGTTTATATCCATATCGCCTGGTCATCCGGCTTGCCGACAAGGTGATTTCCGTTTCCCATGCGACGGCACACTGGCTGGAGGAAAAACGCGGTGTGCCCCGAAGCCGGATTGAGGTCATTCCGTACGGGGTAGATTTGTGCACTTATAAAAACGGCGATGAACCACAATTGCGTAATGAAATCGGCTTACGCAAGGAAAATATCGTTATAGGAATGGTTGGCCGGTTGGTTCTTCAAAAAGGGCATATGTACCTTATCGAGGCAGCCGAATCTGTTGTGAAGGAATTCCCGCAGGTAAGGTTCGTTCTGGTGGGTGACGGCCCGTTGCGAAACGAAATCGAAAATCGTGTCATGGAAAAAGGCCTGCAAGACTATTTCCTGTTGTTGGGAATCCGGCATGACGTACCTCAACTCTTACGCGAGTTTGATATTTTTTGTTTGCCCTCTCTGTTTGAGGGATTGCCCAATGTCATTTTAGAGGCCATGGCTTCGGGTTTGCCGGTGGTCGCAACCCATGTGGACGGCACCAAAGAAGCGGTTGTTCCCAAGGAAACCGGTTTGTTGATTCCACCCAAAAATCCATCCGAACTCGTACGCGCGCTTAAAATTCTGCTTTCCGACCCGCAAAAAGCCGCTGCTATGGGCAGGGCCGGCCGGAAACGGGTTGAAAAGTACTTTTCGCTGGAAGGACAAGTGAAAAGTTTTGAGAAATTGTATGAAACGTATACCTTTCGGGAAAAAACGCTTTCAACAGATGACGGTTTGAACTGGCCCTGAAGCAGTAGAAGATTTCCTGCTTTCACCACATCACAAAAAATTTAATCTGGCTGCGATTGTTATAGTTCCGGAAATATCCAATGAAAATTCTCAGTGTTCACAAGTTTCATTACATAGAAGGCGGCGCGGAAAGATATGTTTTCAATCTTTCCGATGTTCTGGAAAAGCGGAAACATACCGTCATTCCGTTTTCCATGCGGCATCCCAAAAACGTACCCTCTCCCTACGACGATTTTTTTTCCCCATATTTTAATCCGGAGCAGTTTAAAAGTACGAAAAACCCGATGCGAATTGCTCAAAACGCCATTCGCGTCATCTATAATCGCGAGGCACAGAAAAAGCTGGCATCACTCATTGAAAAAACCAAACCCGAAATAGCCCATGTTCACAGCATCTATCACCATTTGTCGCCCGCGGTGCTCAAGACGTTGAAGGATCACCATTTGCCGGTTTTACAAACACTGCACGACTTTAAACTTCTTTGTCCGAATATCGTGTTTTTAGACGGCAAGAACAAGGTCTGTACTCTGTGCAGTAGAGGCAACAACTGGCATGCCATGTGGAAAAAATGTTTCCGCAATTCATTGCCGGGCAGTTTTTTGGTCTCACTCGAGGCGACTGTTCATAAATATCTGCGCAGTTATAAAAAATATATCGATGTGTTTCATGTACCCAGCCGGTTTTTGGGCAGCCGGATTATACAAAACGGATACTCTCATCGGCCGGTAGAAGTGTTGCCTTATACACTCAATGTGAACAATTATTTGCCGAACTATAATCCTGATAACTATTTTGTCTTCGTCGGACGCCTGTCCGTGGAAAAAGGCGTGCTGTTTTTGCTGGATGCCATTAAAAAGATAAAATCGATTCAATTGAAAATTATCGGTACGGGACCGTTGGAACAACAGATGAAAGAACGTATTAGCCGCGAACAGTTGACTCATGTAAAAATGGTAGGGTATCAATCGGGAGAGGCATTAAAAAAACTGGTGTCGGGGGCGCTTTTTACCACGGCGCCGTCTCTGTGCCACGATAACTCACCGTTGTCCATCTATGAATCGTTTTCTCTGGGAAATGCCGTCCTGGGTTCGCGGATGGGAGGTATTCCTGAACTCATCGAGCCTGGTGTAGATGGATTGGTCTTTGAGCCGGATAATACGGATGATTTTGCCGACAAGGTCGAACAGCTGGTCTCAAACAGGGATAAGACCGTTCAAATGGGCAAAAACGGCCGCCGAAAAGCGGAAAAACTGTACGCGCCGGATGTTCATTATGAACGGATTATGGAAATGTACCGGAAAACCTGTAAACTGGCGGGATAAAGGGAGAAATTTGATACCGTGGACGGGCGGTCTTGCTCCGCAGCAGTTGGGAAGACCTGAAAAGGAATCAGAAAAGATTGATATTTAAAACATCAGTCTTACAGCACCCCGCTTTTTTGTGTCCGTGATCGATTCGGAACTTTAATATTTTTACCAATCGTTTTTATCTTGAAAAAAAATCTGTATTAACTACAAGTTGGCACTGTGTTTGCCTGTTGTTTAGTATTTAGAGGTCGAATTGAGGAGCTCTATTTACTAAGACGAAAAAAAACAATGATTTAAAAATTAGGCAACTATGGGACCTTTGTTTTGTTTCCAGACAACTGTTTTGAGTTGAAACAAAACACCCACAGATTCGGAGGTTAAAAGGCCATGATTAAAAAGCATCCTTCACTGGCAATATGTTTATTTATGATGATTCTGTTCGGTTTTATCGGAGCGCCGGACAGCCTGGCGGTCACGGACGATTTTCAGGGCCGGACGACATTGGGGCCGAACTGGTCGGCAGATCCGGAATATCAAATCGTCAACGGACGTCTGCATAATTCCGCAACAATCGCCGCATGGGATTACCTGGCGACTTTTAACGGGCTGACAAATCCCAATCAAGTGAGTATGACCTGGGCGGCTTCACCGTTTTGTGATGATGACGGTGCCAAAGCCAGTGGACTGGCGATTTGCCTGAGCAGTTTTTCACCCACTGCCAACGGTTATTTTATCTACGAGCGTAACGGCTACATCTATCTCTATCCCATAAACAGCGGTGCCATTACCGGCAGTCCTATTGATAGTGAAATACGGGCCGGCGGATCGCCGGCAGCCGGACCGGGTAAAACGTTGATGGTGCAGTTTTTCCCGGCGGATTTCACGTTCAAGGTGTATATCAACAATGTGTTGTTGGGTACATTGCAGGACCCTGCAAAAACGCATAATTACGGCACCTATTATTCGGGTGTTTTTCTGCTTGGTAATGCAGCCAATGATGTAGAAGCATTTACAGCCGATGTGGTCTCCACCGGTGATTCCACATCGCCATCGGCCATCACCAATCTGGCAGCCACAGCCACTTCCGCCAATGCCGTTCAGCTGAGCTGGACGGCGACCGGCGATGATGGAACCACTGGGACCGCCTCCGGTTACGATATACGTTACAGTACCGCTACTATAACTGCGGCAAACTTTAATGCGGCAACCCAGGCAACCGGTATCCCGGCGCCGAAAGCGGCCAGCCTGGCTGAAACTTTCAGTGTCTCCGGACTCAGTGCCGAAACGCAGTATTATTTTGCCATCAAGGCGAGGGACGAGGCGTTTAACTGGTCGGCGATTTCCAACGTACCTTCTGCCACCACACCGGAAGGCGGAGTGACTCCACCGCCCAGTGGAGAGGTGCTGTCTTATACCGACAATTTCGATCGAGTGGCATTGGGTGCGGATTGGGCGGCAACGACATATCACCAGCTTGTGGATGGGACGTTGGGTCTTAATGGCAGTGCCGGAGGAGGATGGGATTATCTGGCCACTTTTATCAAATCTCCCATCGCCGAAAATCCTGTCGGTGTCGCCATGAAATTTGATGCCGTATTAAGCGATCCACCCGCAGCTAACGGTACCAACACGTGCGGTTTTGGACTGCTGCTGGATTCACCCTCTGCGACGGCAAACGGTTATCTGCTTTTGTACCGTAGCGGTAAATTAACGCTTTATAACGTGGCCGGCGGCAGTGCGGGCGGACCGATCGCGGCAGTCACCGCTCTCTCGCCGGACCCGATTCCCGGTGATGTGGTGAAAGTGATGATTACCATTGAAGGGGGACAACAAAAGTTTGCAGTCTCTAAAAATGAAGTTGCTGTTGGAACCGTTACGATCGCCAGTCCGACGCACAATCCGAGTACCTGGTATACGGGTGTGATGCAGGTCGGTGGTTATAATAACAATATCACCTATTTTACAATTTACTACCAGGGCGCCGGCGAGCCCGGACAGATTACCGAGCATTATGGCAACCTTCAATCCGGCCCGATTTTTTCCACGCTTCCCGATTCCGTGGCCGTCCGGGTGACCGATGCCACAGGTAATCCTTTTGAAGGTACGGTGGTGGATTTCCAGGTTGTTCAGGGAACCGCTGATTTAAGTATTGACGAATTTGAGTATGACGGGTTGATCTGGTATGAATGCGAAAAAGGCGCTGTTGTATCACCCGCGATTATCGAGCAGGACGAGGCCGCTTCGGGGGGCGCGTATGTAGTGACGCCCTATGTTGAAGGTAATTACCGAAGAGGGCGTTCGATTATGAATATCTACGTCCCTGAGATGGGTAATTTTGATCTTTATTTACGAATTCAATGTCCTACAAAAAATTCCAACAGTTTCTTTTACAAATTTAACAATGAAGATTCCGTTGAAATTACGTACAGTAACGCATGGACATATTGGCAGTGGAAACCTGTGGCTAACAAAACCCTGGAAAAAGGTTTTCACAAAGTGCATATAGGAACCCGCGAACCGGGGACACTGTTTGATAAAATCGTATTAAACGATAAAAATAAAAATCCCAATTACACCGGGCCGGCTGCAGGTTCGAAAGGCGGCACAGGGCCGTTGCTTCCCAATATGTCAGATATGAACGGTATCGCTTATACCTACGTCACATTCGGCAGCGATGCAAACAACGATGTGATCATTAATGCCACGGCTTACCGTTCCGACGGCACCACACAACTGGACGGTTCACCGGTGGCTTTTACCCTGGATCCTTTACCGGGTGCGGCGGTTTCAATGGAACGTGATCCGGGTCTTGCCGATCCGATGGTGGGTCCTCCCGGTTCACAAATGCAGACACCATTACGTGTTATGGTTTATGATCAGTACGATAACCGTGTACCCGGCATTTCGATCAATTGGGCCATCACCATGGGCAGTGGCGGTTCGTTGTCCGACAACGTTTCGGTGACTGACGAAAACGGTGAGGCGATTACATATTTGACCCTCTCCCTGCTGGGAGACAATTATACGGTTCAGGCGACAAATAATGCCCTAACCGGTTCACCGGCTACATTTAATATCGTACCCGGCAATCCTCCGCAAACTGTCCAATTGATCGGACCGAAAACACAACAAACAACCTTTGCCGGCACCAAGGTAGACAGCTTGCTGACGGTAAAAATTCTGGACGATGAAGGCAGTCCGTTTAAGGATTACCCTGTTGAATTTAGCGTAACCGCCGGAGGCGGATCGGTTGCAGCAGCTACCGGTAAAGGCAATAATACATACGAAATAACCACCGAAGCCGCTTCATCGGTGATCGTAAAAAGTGACGCCAACGGTTTGGCCCGGGCGCAATGGACGCTTGGTAATACCGTCGGTCTGAATACCGTCGAAGCTCGTGCTTCAGGATTGATCGGATCGCCTATTACTTTTACAGCCATGGGAGAACTGGGCCCGGCTGCCATATTGACAAAAAACAGCGGTGATGCACAGACCGGCCCGGTGGGTCTGAAACTGGCGAAACCCCTTGAAGTGAAATTAACCGATGCCTACGGAAATCCGATCCCCAGCAAAGCGATAAAATTTATCCTGGATCAGGGGACGGGTGCCTATATCGATCAAGCCGGTGTTATGGAAAAAACCGTCTATACCAATGCTGAAGGCCTGGCTCACGTCGAATTGATCATGGGAAGTATAGAATCCGAAGAGCATTTGGTAAGAGCGACCGCTGTTGGAACGGAAATATCGGCCGTTGTCTTCACGGCCACGGCAACAGCGCCTATTGCCGCTGCCATTCAGTATGTATCCGGTAACGGAATTTATGCCTTTGATCACTGGGTTTATCAGGATACCGTGGTGACGCGGCCGCTCAAGGATCCGTTTGTGGTCAAGGTTGTGGGTCCATTTGGAAAGCCGGTGGCCAACCATCCCGTTATATTCTCTGTTATCGAAGGTGGCGGAAACCTCAGCGGTAATGCTGAGGTGACGGCTGTGAGTAACGCCGAGGGCCTCGTCTCTGCTAAATTGACATTGGGGACGCTGGCGGGCGACAGTATACATATCGTTGAAGCCACGTCATTCCGTGAGGATATACCGACCCAGCCGTTAAATAATTCGCCCATTGTTTTTAAAGCCACCGCCCGGCCGAAACCGGCGTCAAAGTTGGTTATGGACGCGCAGACCAATAATCAAACCGCTCAGGTGGGCCAGCCACTGCCCAAACCGGTGCGTGTTTTGGTGACCGATGTCCACGGCAATTATATTGGAGGGCATTTTGTCACTTTTGAAATTCAGGGAGAAGGCGGCCAGCTGCAGGACGATATGGGATTTGACCAGCTTAAGCAGGTACGGACCGGTGCCGATGACGGCTATGCATCCATCGTGTGGTACATGCCGGAGAAACCGGGTATGGTGTCATTGAACGCTACATCTTTTACAGAAACAGGTGTGAATTTGGATGGTAGTCCGGTTACTTTTCTTGCAACCGCTACCGTCGGCAATCCCGACAGTATGGCACGGGTAACAGCGGATTCGGTGCTCAAAGGAATAGCGGGTAAAAAGCTCGCCCAACGCCCGACGGTAAAAATTCTTGATGGACTGGGCAATAAAATTGCCGGTTACCCTGTCACTTTTCAAGTCAAATCAGGAGAAGGCACGGTTAACGGCGCACCCCAGGTAACGATTCCAACAAA
>JAFGEC010000233.1 GCA_016931775.1 Candidatus Zhuqueibacterota bacterium
GCCCCCGGCACAAGGTATCAAGCCCTGATTGTAAGGGCTTTTTTGTTATTGTCGCACATTTTTTAAATGAAAAGAGAACAATGATTTAGGAGCCTACTACTCTATCCTAATTGAGCTACAGGGGCGGGCTTAGGTGAGATCATTATACGAAATTTGAGGATAAATTCAAGGGGTCTTTTTATACTCGCATAAATGAATTGAATCAATAAGATTTAGCCGTATCTCTATTGTCATTAAAATGGATTTATAATTTCCAATTTCTTTATTGACTCAAAATCTTTCACATTTCGTGTTACCAACGGTAAATCCAGGCTAAAGGCAGTTGCAGCGATAATAGCATCCGGTATTTATATTCGATGATGTTGACGCAAGGAAATACACTTTTGAACAATAATCTTTGTGAGCATTTGCTCTCTTAACTCATTTAAAAGCATTTTAGCAGCAATCATAGAGTTTTCACTTTGATTGGGCCAGCCTAAAATTTCAATTCGTGTAATAACGGATTTCCACACTCCGGTCGTAATCGTTTCTTCAACATATTTTTTTGCTCGAGTGTTCAAGGCCCCATTCAAATAATATATGAGAATATTGGTGTCGAAAACCATTAGCGGGAATGATCCTCATTTCGATTCCAGTCTGAATTACGTTTTTTTTCCAGTTTGCGATCAATATCATCCATCGACTGCCCCATACTCCATGCTCCCCAGGCAGTTTCTAAAACTTTTTTTAAGTGGTTTTTTTTCTTTGCCGATTTATCATTGTCTATATATACAACAACTTGATCACCATCCTTTATGACTGGCTTCTCATGAAGCCATTCAAGTTTACCGGCCTTATATTTTGCATCATAACATTTCGACAATTATCTTACCCCATCTAAATTATGATAAAAATGTACTCGATAGTAGTACTTTTGCATATTACAAATTATGAAATTAAGAATCAAGCATTTTGTAAAGTCCGTTACTTTATCCGGCTGAACTATGGGTGTGGATATAAAGTCGAGATACCTCTCCCTCACCTCAAAATAAAAAACTCCACTAGAATGTCAAAGGGGAAATAGAAAGTGATGTATTACCTCAGTGACAGGTGGAGCAGTTGCAGGGAGCGGTTCCGTTTGGGTTTTGCTGAACATAGTATAATGAATGTTGGAACCGCACCATTCATTTACCAGTTTCTCGGTTTTGAACACCAATTTAAAAATCATATTCCTCATATTTTTTGAATTTTTAGTTCATATTAAAGTTTGTAACGTTTGATTGGGGAATCAAAGAACCGGAATCGATACCTGATATTGCCGAGGCCGGAGAAGATTATTCAAGTTAATAAAGACTCAGCTAATTTGGTGCGGTTCCAACACTTGGATTGCTGTCGAGGGAAGAATAATGATGGAACCGCACACTACTATCTCTTCCCCCCCAATTCTCCCTCCCCAAAAAGTACCTGCATGATCTGAAATATAATGTCTTTTATTTTCACCGGTAAAGTTTGATTATCTCTTCCATGGACAGCGTTCCGGTAATCAGCTCCGCTGCTTTGGGCGTATATACCCAGTCCTGAATGAAGGTATCTGAAATAACGGATGTATTCTCTAAAATATACCGTGTAAAATCCTCGAGATACGCTCCTGTGGCGGAATATTTTTGCTGGAAGCCACCGATTAAGCGGTTGAACTCGTCGTTTCCGGCAAGTTTGTAAAGCAGGGTAAAAAATATCATCCCGTTGGAATATGAATAATCAATCATATCGTTCGCACCGTAATCACATATGGGGACAGACAAAAATGACGGTGTCTTCTCCACGGCTGTTCTGAACCGGTCACGGTGCTTTTTCACCGCTTCATCGACTACATTAACCTCTCCATCAAGTTCCTCTCTCAACAGAGTTTGAAGGAACTGAGCCAGGCCTTCGCTTTCGAGCCGGCACGGATTGGTATCGAGTGCCCGAACGTTCCATAAATGTGAAAATTCGTGATAAACGATCTCGATTGTTCCGGGATCCGTCAAATTATCCGAGGGCAGCGTAATAGAGGTGACATCGGCCTGGCCGCTGTACCCCTTGGGAACTTCGATAATCGAAAAACCACTATAGTCCTTCAACGGTCCGAACCAACTGGTGTAGGTTTTTATGGATTTCTCCATGGCATTCATGATATAATCGGCACCATCGATGTCCTTTTTAAAATAAAACACCGTGTTCCGGTCTTTTTTCAAAATTCCGTAATCGGCAATGGCGATGTCCATTCGCCATGACGGTTTACTGCTGCAATACGAGTAACGGATCGTTGAACCAAGTTCTTCTTTTCCGGTCAACATACCGCCATTTGCCACAACAAGATCATTTGGTACAGTGACATTCAATGTGTAGTCGAATCTGAAATGGTAAAATTTATACATGACGTTATCATCGGGGATAGCGAGGACCGGGTACCCATAACCATCCCATCGTATCATGGTGAATTCCCTGTCCACATGGTCCATAACATATCGCCATCCCTGTTCAGAATATCCTTTGAGCCGGCCGGCGTAATGAATGATCATCGTTCTGCTTTCATTGGGTTGCAGTGCCTTTTCC
>JAFGEC010000234.1 GCA_016931775.1 Candidatus Zhuqueibacterota bacterium
ATAAAATCCGTCCGCGGTTTCTTGGCTATCAATTTCCAAAAACCGTTTGTTGCTGGCCAGAACGAATAAAAGCTCCACCCCAAAAGGTGGAGTGGTGACAAAATCAAATGGATCGTCCTCATCTCCCAGTTTGATAACACTATCCGCAGCAACAATTTCATTGCGATAAAATTTATTCGGGAAAAGTTGACACAAGTCGCCACGGGTATTCAGGTAAAACAGCTTGATAAATGCGGCTTCACTGGATCTTAAATAAACGACCATTTTATCGTCTTCACGGTACACTCCATCCAGTTTATCCACCCATAAATCAACGTGAATTTTTGATTCATGACTGTTCTTTAAATACTCATTAAAGAATTGTACATTTACTGTGTTTCCTTCTTTCTCGGATTCATCAATCAAATCATATGGCAAAAATTGTTTATTTAAAATCATCTTTTTAGAAAAAATACGTTCTTTGCTTCTTTTCTCGTAAACAAGCATCCACACAATAATGTTATGATCATTTTCTTGGCAGGAGCCGTTTATAAATAAATCGGATTCTAAAATGTTCAAAATTCCCTCTAGCCGGTTGGGAGCCGGGCCTTTTAGTTGAATACTTTGCTGATGAACTTCTTGTCTTATCTTTTCCGCAGGAAGAACCGTCAGAGAAGTATACGATTCTAATGCCCATTCAAGCTGTTGCCGAAGAAGTAAAGAGAAAGGACAGGGTTCATATCGACCATCGACCGTGAATTTACCGATGGCGATGGTTCCGTTCCGGCCATCTACTGGAATTCGTTGCATCACCAAACGGGCAAAAATTTCGAGTTGCGCTCTGAATTCCCAAAGACTGCTGTCCGGCATATTATCAAGTAATGAATTATGCTCCTGTTTACCGTTACTTAACATACAATAACCTGGTGAAGAAAACTCATATGCTCGAATCAAAAACAGTTTGATCATAAGTCCAACAAAAAGTAGAGATTTAAACTTTTTCCTCATAACAACTCTTCATTCATCCAAATCCATCAGTTTACACCTTACTTTTTTTCCGGCTTTATAAATATAAACTCACCGTCCTCGGCACTAAGGGATCCGAACTGTGGAGTTTGTACATGATCTCGTTCACGCGCATCAAGCTCCACGGTTTGGCTAACGTACATACCGATTTCTCGCGAGGTAGTATAGCCATCCTTATTATAATCCGCTTCGCCGCCTAATCCTCTCACAAACCGATCGGCAAACACGCCATCAAGCGCCCGTTCCCCCTGCCTGCCTGCAGTAAGGACATAGCGTGCGCTTTTTGCAAATAGGTCATTTATCATTTTGGGCACGGTCTGCTCCTGTCCACGGGTCATCAACAGCACACCGCTGAAACATGAATCAATGATATAAAAAATGTGTTTTGCCGCAGGTCGTTTTGATAACTCTCTGATCGTTCCCATGGAAATATTAGCCCGATAGGACTTCCAGGTCCCGTCGTACGGCAGTATATACCCCAGCGGACCTTGAGGGGTTTCCTCTGAGTCACCGTGTCCTGCAAAATAAAACACAATACCATCATTTTCCCCGGTTTTACTCAGAGAATCATCCAAAACGGTAATGATATTATTACGGGTCGCCTGTTCATTTAACAACGTAATAACATGATCAAAATGATACATTTCCCGCATGGCTTTTTCGACTTTCGCAGCATCGGATACAGCCGAATTAAGTCTCGGAACCCGGCTATCCAGGTATCTGTTGATACCGATGATCACTGCCCATGTCTGGCTGTAACATACTGGCGGTGGGGCATCATTGAGAACGCTGATTTCTTTATTGGTCAAACCGGCTTCATTGTTGGCGGTAATTTGAATGCTGTTGATTCCATTGCGCAGCTTTATCTCACTGTCGAATTTTATTTTATGGTCTTTTCTTTCCATCACGGCCATACCGCGCAATGACTGTAATATTCTGACCGTATCCTGATTTACTTTTACGATAACCTTTGTCAGGCTATCAACGCCCTCAACCTCAAATTCGAGTTGTATTCGGCCGACAGTGCTCCTGTTTTGATCGGGTTTTATGATAGTGATGAACGGTAATTCCGGTAACGGTTTCGGCAACAAGACGACGTCAAAATTAAAAGACTTGGTGCGCAATGAATTGGAGGCATTTATTTCGAGATTATTGATATCAGGCTGCAATAGAAAATTTTTTTCTAACTGGATTCTCTTTTCTTTACCGGAATAACGAAGGGTTTCAATTGTTGAACCGTTTAATTTCAAGTCTATTCTTTCAAGCCCGGTTTGATCTGTCACGGTCGCCAGCAGTTTATACGCTTTCTTCTTTGTCCTTGAGGATGATTCAATTATAATTTCAGGTTCCGAAACCGGATGAGGTGACTCATCTTGCGGCGCAACTTCCACGAAAAGAATCTCCTTTTTTACACCGCTTTCGGAAGATACGGCAATCTCTATCTCGTGCTTACCCTCATTTAACTGCATCTGTTCTGTCAATCGACATACTCTATCCCCCATAAAAGAATTGATATTTTTCAGGAGAGTATTATCCAATTTAATGTTTACAGTTTTTAAGGGTTTTTCACTGCTGACCGTAACATCAAGCAGGAATGCGTTTTCAGTGATACGATTGTAGGATTTATCGGGAGAATGAATATAAATATTCGGAATTCCTATGGCCTTTCGAAAATAAACAGCAAACTGATGCGAGCCACCGGAAATATTGGCAAGATCGTTTAACGGATATTGATATAGATAGGTAAAGCCGAGTTGCCCCTGAGCGTAGCTTATTTCGGCAAGCAATTGGTTTCCTTCCCGGCCGGCGGATAAAAAACCTGTAAATATGGCGAGACTTTGTTCCATAAAATTTTTTCGCAGCCCGGTTTGAAATTTCACCTCAGGGCCTTCGAGTTGCAAATCAATTTGCGGTGTCACTGGAAATTCAGTATACGCCCATCCCATTTTAAATGACAGATTCTTTTTTACACCCGAGTTTTCGATTGAAATATCCGGCCGATTCAAGTGATCCGCACTTAAACCCATCATCAATCCGCGAACAGGTCGGCAAAACAAACTAAACCCAACCGACAGCGCATTGACTCCTGTACCTTTACGAATAACCGGATCATCCGGATCAACCAGTTGAAATTTTTCAGAATTATAAGAATAGGATAAAAAATTCAGATTGAGACCGACACACAACAGATCGGGGAAAATCCTGTGCCCTGCAAATATTGAATACACTCCACGCTGAAATATATCCGAACTGAAATATTGGGCACGCAGACCCAGAATGGTTTCATCTGACAAGGGGTAAGCAAAACTTAAAAGGTCGTTTCGCAGATTATCACTTAATCCTGCATACAACATTTGCGTTGCTGCGACACCTGACATATGTCCCGTATATGCTATTGCGGCGGGATTATGAAAGGCGATATCGTATCCCTTCAAATAACTGGTATTTAATATGGAGGCCTCCTGAGCGAATAATCCATATATGGCGTATAAAATGATTGAAACACAAACAAGTCGTTTCGGCATTATACATTCCCTTTAAAAACCGCAGTATGAGTCATCTCATTAAAGTAATCGTTCCTTCTGCAATGTGATCGCTATCGGATTTGATCAGATATATAAAAGTTCCCGGCTCGAGTGTGTTCCTGCCTTCGTCGAGTCCGTTCCAGATAAGACTATTGCCTGCCAGATTCGTTATTCTCCTAACACGCCGGCCCGACATACTAAAAATAAAAACATCAATAGAGTGTGTGTTGACATCGGGTATCAAAAATTCAACATAATCGTTATAGCCATCTCCATTGGGTGTAAACGGATTTGGTAAAACAGAGAGCTTTTGTATCTTTGTAACAGTAACCATTCCACTAATAATGGTAACAGTCAATGCCTCTGTATTTGCGTTATACAGCTGAACCGTTTCAAACACAAGGCCACTTACCGTGCCCGGCAGGGCGGATGCCGAAATTTGAAAAACCAGTTCCGCCAGGATGCCACGACTTTTTGTTATACCTGTGGCATGAGCCATTGTTAAAATAATTTTATCAGCAATTAATGAATCGGCAAAGATGAATCCGGCTGCATCCGGACCTGTATTTATGTCTTTAACGGTCAAGAGGTTTGCATTATACTTGATCTCCAATTTGACACCGGCCAGTTCGAAGGCATCTTTAACAACTACCGGCACGACGAGAACGCCCCCTGGAGAAGCCTGGGTATCTGGCAGAGCCACAGTTAACGCCCAGGTGGGCGTATGTATGCACACCAGCATTAAAACAAGGTAGAAAGCCCATACTCTCTTGGCGTTTGTAAACATGAATACTCTCCTTAAATAGGATTGTTTTTAATCCTCTCGAAAAATCATTTTATAAATCAACAAATTTTAATTATATCCAGACGGAACGGATACAATTTACTTAATCAACACCATTTTCCGACTACTTTGAAACCCGGCATCCATAACATCTAATTGATAAATATAAACACCGCTTGGCACCCGGTATCCATCCTCCTGACATCCATTCCATTCAATCCCTTTCTCTCCCGCCTCCAAATACGTATCTATTAATACCCGGAGTAACTGTCCTTTCAAATTGTGCACGGACAACCGCACGTGAGACGGCTTTGGCAAATAATAACGTATTTCAGTCATCGGATTAAAGGGATTCGGGAAATTTTGGCATAACACATATTGATCCGGTATTTCCATTTCTTTCTCTTTTCGTTCTTTGATTTCAACAGCTTTTCCGGAACAGTTGAACAAGCTTAGGCTTCCATCTGTAACAGCATTCACACTAACACCCGCTGTTTTACGCTTTAATATCAAATGAAAAAGGTTCCCGTTTCTATCCAGCAGTCCTTCTGAATTGATCGTAGATACTTTTACACTTCCTTTATTATTTAAATCACACTCCATTAATGATTCCATTACACTGTTTACGATTTCCAGGAACTCGTAATGTTCATAGTCATAAAACAGATTTATGCCAGCCGCGTATATGTCCGTTCTGTTTTTTATCGAAAGCGTAACCGTCGTTAGTCCCTGCCGTTGCACTTCCGTCCACACTGCAATAGCCGGCTGGTCTGAACAGGCTGAAAAGGACTTGAAAAATCGGCCAAGTGATTTATAAAGAATAAGCAACGCATCCGCTTCATCGATTTTTCTGTCAATATTTAAATCTCCCGCCCAGTTTTCATATACCGTCGGCTCGAGATGGCCCGGTGGGATGGGGGGTAATGTTAAATGACCCACTGCAATTCTGAGCGAAATAATCGCATCCCTTACATCGATTATATTGTCACCGCTAACATCGCCCTTTGTCCCGACCAAAACATCGACCGTATCCGAAATGCCGTCCTGACTTGCGATGATCTGCCCGGTTCCCGGTGTCGTGCCCTGAAAAACGATATAAATTCCGTCGCTATTCCCAAATATTCCTATCCCACCCTGTATTTGCCAAGCCGGTGAAATGAATAAAATATCTCCTTCGGAATCAAAGCCCTGTGCCGTAAATTGCACGCTCTCGCCGACCTTTAAAGTATCAGCCGCAGGTGTTATTATCAGCCTCACAAGTGGTTTTGTAATTTTCCTGCCCACCGTGAAAAAACCATTTTGTGTGGCAGATGTAATCTCTTTTGTATATTCATCATAAAGCTTTGCTTCAAGCAACAGAGCCGTAGTGTCACCAGCAACCGCATCTTTATTAACGTGAAACACAACATTCAGCAGATTTCCACTACTCTTTGCAGTCGCTGTGTCACATGTCAGCGTGATCACCACTTTTCCTGTTGTAATGGTGTCAGCGATCGAAAAACCTGATGTTAAACTTGTTGTCTGTATGCTTTGCACGGTAAGTATATTTTCATTATAGCTGATTTTTATCTCAGCCCGGCCGATTTTTGTCGTTCCGGAAATAACAACAGGAATCGATATGTCTGTATCACTCAAGGCGGTAGTGTCGGCAAGTTCCACACTTGTAACGGGTTTAATGGCCTCGTTGCTGATGTACAAAGCGATTCCAGAGGGATGTTTTAATCCCTGAATAACACTTTCAATCTCAGTTCCGTCCATATTCGCACATTTAATTTGACCTGAAGGCCAACCCTCGGTCCAATAAATTTTATTTCCACTAACATCCAGAGCTAATGCCCTGGAATTCTTAATACCAGTAATAACATCTTTAATATCCGTTCCATCAAAATTTGCTCTCTGGAGTTTTTCGGTAGCGGCGTCCACCCAATATAATTTTTGATTTAGGGAATCGGTCACAATACCATAGGGCTGATCAAGCCCTGAAAAAATGACATCGGTAACTCCGGTACCATCAAAATTCGACCGTTGAATCTTATCGACACCATCGGCCCCAATATTTAACAAGGACCAATAAATATTTAGTCGACGACAATCTAAAGCTATGCCCCATGGACCGGTCAAACCGGTGACGACATCTTTAATCAATGTTCCATCCAGATTCGCATTTTGGATTTTGCCGTTACTGTCATTCCAGGATGCCCAATATAATTTCCTCCGTTTGTGATCGATATCTATTCCAACCGGGTAAAAGTATTCGTCTCCACTGACAAGATTTTCCACCTGACTGCCATCTAATTCAGCTCGCCTGATATAAAAACTATTTGAACCATGATCGCTCCAATACATTTTTTTATTAACAGCATCGATCGTTATCCATTTTGGATCGTAATAGCCGATAATTAAATCTTCTTTATTTGATCCATCAAAAACGGAGCGTGATATCTTGTTTTCTACAGTATCAGTCCAATATATATAGCCATGCGCGACAGATAACACGATATCCTGAGGCTCTGAAAGATTATCTATTAAAACCTCAAAATCTGAACCATCCAGATTCGCTCGGTTGATTTTATGATTGCTCCAATCCTCACTACTAATCCAATACATTTTTCCAACTGAAGCGTCAATGTCAATTCCCCGAACATACTGCAATTCTGTAATTATATCTTTAACTTCTGATCCATCAAGTTTGGCGCACTGTATTTTCCCGGATCCCAAATCGGTCCAATAGAATTTCCCATGTAGATGGTCGATCGCAATTCTATAAGGCGTTACAAGTCCTGTGGTAACGATATCTTCCCCGTTGGATCCATCAAGATTTGCCCGCCGAATTTTATGGTTGCCGATATCGGTCCAATATATTTTTTCTCTTGCGAGATCCAATGTGATCCCAGCCGGATCACTATTTCCTGAGAACACAATATTCTCAATATTCGAGCCGTCAACATTTGCTCGCATGACTTTAGTATCTGTCCAGTAAATCTTACCCTCGAGAGGATCAATATCGATAGCCGTTGCATAAGGGATATCAAAAATTATATCTTCGACATTGGATCCATCCAGATTCGCTCGCTGAATTTTATCTGCTCCATCATCTACCCAATAAATCTTATTATCGACAGGATCAATTGCGATTCCTGATGGTCGATGAATAGTTGAACCCACAAGGTCTTCAATCTTCGATCCGTCCATATCCGACCGCTGGATTTTTAAATTGCCTCCATCGATCCAATATATCTTTTTTTCACTGCTCAACGCACTCTCAAATCCATAGTATAAAATGAAAAAAGTCACAAAAATTGACAATGTCAAAGAGTTAAAAAAGCCAATTGTCTTATTATTTAAATTTTTCATTTTTTTCGTCCAAAAGGTATCCCGGAATTTTTCAAATGGCATTTTTATTCATTCAAAATAAATTATTTTACAACCGCACTTCGAATTGAGCTCGAGCTTGGAACCTGGTGCCTGTTTTTGTAAAACCGCGCAATTCCCAGCTGTATCTTGTTTTGTTGTCGATTCCGGTCAGATTGTAACAAAAAGTGGTTCCGGTTATTCCGGTTTCTGGTGTTATACACTCCGGCTGATTCTCTTTGGTCCATAGATACAACTCATAAAAAGATGCTTCGGGTACGGCTTCCCAATCGAACAGAATGGATTTTTTATCCTCACTCACGGAAACGGACATTCCTTTATAGGGAAAAACCTTCGGTTCGGGAACAAATCCCATAGCACGCCTTTCAAAAACCAGCAACTGACTTGTTAACGGGTAATTTTTCACGGGTTCTGAATGGTATACAAACATATAAAAGACAAAAACAGCCGCCCCAGCCAAACTCAATCCGAAAGTTACCCTGCGGTAAAAAACCGTATCAAAATTTTTCCCGGTGTTGTTAAAGAGTTGTTTCAACCGGATCGAAATTTTGTCCTTTAATATATTCTTTGCCTTATCTGATCCCAACCTATAAACTCGCTGCTGCATAAAATCCGGCGTAGGAATGAATACCTGCTTGCTCGCCCGTTCCAATCCGATCTCCAGATCAGCCATTCGCTGTAAACATTTCGAACACTTTTTTATATGTTTCCGTGTTTTCTCCATCAGCCTGGAAGACAGTTTCTCCTCAATAAATCCCAGCATTGTTTCATCGTCCAAATGATTTCTACAGGGATGCGAGCCCAGCTTTTTATTTTTTTTCATTTCATCCGCAAAATAAAACCGGTCTTCAGGCGATAATTCCTCTTGGAGAAATTGAATAATTCTTGATTTATTATGGTTTTTCATTAACAACTCACTCCCAGATTGTCAAAAAACTCTATAATATTTATTCTATCGACCTGAGCGACGTTTGATTGATTTAACAGGTCCACCATCCACCTTTGGACTTTATTATGCACACTCTCAACCGCCTTATAAACATGCTTTGGCGTTGCTTTATCAATATCACCTTTAAAACCGGGAAGATTTATTCGAACTCTTTTATAACACTTTAAAACCTGACCAGCATTGTATTTTTTTACCATCTCAGTGTCATCCGCGCTTCCTTTGAGTTGATACCATAGCTTTAATAATGTACATTCGCCCTGTTCAAGGCGCTTTATTACTTTATAGTATATTTCAATGACTTTATGCAGGATCATCTTTTCATCCCGGCTGATTCCTTTCGGCTCAGGGGGATCCCACGTTTCATCATGATTAAGCGGGAAATCCTCTTTATTTTGAATCAGATTCAATTTTTGATGTTTTGCCAGCAGGTTTTTTACATCTTGCATATAGTGTCGTACCTTTTCAATATCAATAGTTGTATTGTTAAATTTATCTCGGGAAATGACATGTTTCAGTTTTTTCAGCCATTTACTCATCAAAATCTTTTTCGATAATTCATGATAAATCTGTTCCTCACTCTTTTTCATAAACATGTACTGGTAAATAATACCGTAAATGTCTTCCAAAGATTCAATGTACTTGGGCAATGTATAGGCATTCCCATATCGCCATTTTAAATAATCCGACCGCAGAAAATGTTTTTTTTGATGGACGTCGATAATATTCCATAAATAGGCAAATAGAGAACATTTCCCCCGAAAAGTGTCCAATTTTTTCCTGATTTCGCCCCAAATCCATTCGTAGGCAGTGATGGTTTCCTCGGTATAATAGAACTTTTTTCCGTCGTTTGTCTGGTATTGTAATTGATAATTCTTCGCGGTCTTTTTCAGATCGCTCCGGGTAAAAAAGCGGGCGCAATAAAACACCTGGTCCGTATATCTGTCCACGATTTTCTTCCATAATTCGTCGGTCACACCGTGTTGTAAGAATTCGAACTCCAAATCGTCGTAGTTCGTTTCGTTGCTTCCCGCTTCTTGAGTCAAGGTTACATTCCCTTTATTTATTCAATGAACAATACAATAGAGAACCCAAGATTTAACTTTTTGGCCCGAAATTTCAAAAATAAGCTCCATGTCACAATAAATCCGATATTCCAAATTACCCGCATTAATGGTAGCATATTCGATAGGATATTTCTCAGATATCAACGCAACAGGATCAAAAATTCGAATTCCTTGCGTTGTACTGCCCTGGAATTCAGGTCCGGTTTGAGTAATTTTTATCTGTTCTTTTGAAGCATCCGATCTATAGGTATAATAAATATAGTTATTTTCCGTGTCTTCGGCAATTTCAAATATTGCCCGGGGAGTTTTAAATTGTTTCTTCTTACTGTTTTCTTTTATCGGAGATGCTATTTTATTAAGGATTTCTTTTTCAAAAAACTTTATATTAACAGAGGTCCCGATCTCCGAATCCATAAGGTGTGAGAGTCGTTTTGAATATACGGAGTATTTATCAATCGTCAGGTAACGTTGGAAATATTTTTCAGCCTCGCCCATCTGGTTTTTTAACAGATTAAACTGTACCAGATTATAGAGCGCTTCACAATAATCTCCTCGTATACTCAGTGCAGCCCAAAAATTGGTCAATATCTCCCGCGAATTCGTATTTGTTTCTTCATATTCTTTTATTAGAGCGACACCCAAATTATTATAAGCATACAGGGAATAGGGATTAACATCCATTGCCTTTTTAAAATATCCTTTTGCAAAATCAAGCTCTCCCTTTAGCAAATAAGCACAGCCGATATTGTTCAAGGTGATTTCATAGCGGGGATCCCTGGAAAGGGCTTGATTAAAATATTCCAACGCGTTCTGTATGGCCGTATTAAACTGTTGCCTGCCCTGATTCTTTGATAATCCCCTGAAATTATTATCTGCGGCAGCAAAACCTGAAGTCGGATCAAAAGAGATCGACAGCCGAAAAGCAGACAAATCAAAACGTTCATTATTGAATATTTGGTTATACAAATGATAAGCTTTTTGATAATAGCACAAGCCCAGATTGTTAAAAACATTCTTGGAAGGATATCTCTGCACGAATTTCTTAAACGCTTCAATTGCCTGATCGTAAAATCCAATGACATAAAGATAATTTGCAAAATGGTATAAATCAAGGCTACCTGAAATATCGGAAAGCACCACCAGAAGCGAGTCCCTCCTTGCATCCGGAGATAATTCCGACCGGCCGATGCTGGTGCTTATTCCGGCGGCGATATGGTAGTCTTTAATAAAATTGCCAGACTCTGACAATAATGGTTCTACATTAAATCCGGCCAGTGATGCATAAAGAATACCATATTCATCAGCTTCTTTTTCCAGAAATCTGCGGCTGGTATCATATTGGTCATAAACAATTTTTTGCCAATAACGCTGAAAATCTGTCTCAGGAGAATTACCGGTTGCCAAAAAGTTCTGTAGTGTATAAAATGTGTTGTAATCCTCTTTCAAGATATGTTTGAGTTCATGGCCTAGGATAAACGCAAGACGTGTCTCAAAATATTTTTGCGGTGCCTTGTTACAAAAATCGATTGTGCGTGAAGGTAAAATAATGGAACCATCTGGTAGGGCGAGCACCTGACCCAGTTTCAACCCGTCAAGGATATATAATTCAGGTAAAACACCAATAGGCTTGTCAGCCACACGTAACAGTTTTTCAAATACATGATATGCCACTTTGACTTTTTGATCAACCTGTGCAAGGGGGTACAAATTCAGCCAGAAATCGATATACAACTTTTCTACAGTTACTAGTTCCTGTCCGTATACCGTCAGGTTTGCAGATAATAGAATGAATATGACCAGTATCGTTTTCATTGTTCCTCAGAGCATTAGCGACGTCAGGATTTATTCTATAGTTTTACAACCAGATGGTGCACACTGCAAGAGTTGGTGAATGCCGGCAACAATAACCTCGTTTCAGGTTTCATCGGAATTTTCTCCATACAGCTTGAATATACTCGCCATCTACCCAAATATTTGGCTTTCAATAATTCAATTACATGGCTGAATGACCACTTGGTTCCCAAAAAAATTAAACGCCGGTGGTGATACAATTCGCTGTTGGATTTCATTCGCGTCTGTATATCCTGATTGATTATAATAGCAATGATTGAACTGAGAATCAAGCATTTTCCCTCGGAATTTTTTATAACGAACGTTACTTTTTTAAAAAAAATCGTAAAAGCTGGAAAAGTCATTAATTGATATTTCATAGCCGTATAATAATAATAATTTTCTTACATAAAACTTAATATAATCGATGATTAGAGAACCTGTAACAATCTGCTTTTAACTGCAAGAATCACTATTTCATCCGTTAGAAATTATTAGGTATAAAAAAACGTTATTCCCCACTATTACATCTCTTGTCGGGTAAAGCGTTTGCATTCATCGAATAAACCAAAATAAATTCTAATTTGTAACGGAAATATAAAAAAATAATACCTAATAAAAAATGTAAAAGAAAAGTTTTTACAATTCAAAAATCAATTAAACAATTAAAAATTTATATTAAATTTTAACTTGTGGGAGCGAAAAAGCAAATAACACTTTTGTTGAATTTCCCTTTTTTTATCAGAATCTCATCACCTATACCCTATCTCCTATTGCAAAACTGAAAATCAGTTTTAAACTTATTAGCACCACCTCGGAATCCCCGTTTAGATCGATCCTGGTTATCAGGGCGTTACTGTACTTGGATAACACCTTCGTCATTCGGCTCCCTTTCTGTCATCAAAGACTTAGACATGCTAGCCTGTGTTTAATATTTACCAATCGGCTAATTAATTTAATACTTACTTACTCGGCTAAAGTGAAATCACACGACACCCGGTTGTCTCTCAAGACATTCGAATCGATCCCAAGCCGATGCAAACAACAGGTCCATTTTGAAATATGTAATCCTGCAAATTTGTCCGTCCCAGCCATATCAGAATATCCAGCTCGGGATTCTGTTTCCCCCACCACATATATGAATTCAACACATCCGCCTGAACGACTTCTTCCTACATCTTGACGATTCCTAACCTAGCCTTTGTTTTAATAAATTTTTGTAACATTTATTCGGGAAAATCACTTTTCCATACTTAATAACAAATAACAGATACAGTGAGGTTTTTCGATTAGAATAAAAAATCAAAAGAAGGAGAAAAAAAATGAAAAAGGCCACTAAGAATTCGATCATTGTTTTCTGCATGATATTATTTATGGCGACCGTTTACAGTGCACCTGATAACAAATCAGGGGAAAATGTGGATTCAACAAATGGTTTGGGTCAATTTTCTTTTGGACAACTGGAAATGCTCAAGAATGGCCGGTTGACGGATCTAAATACCAAGCTGACTCCCGAACCGGAAAAGCGTCTGGTTTCTACAAATGATAATTCCTTAAAAAACGGCTCAAACCGGATTTTATCTGTCAATAATGTTATTGAAATTCCGCCGGGTGATGAAAGATTCGACACAACAATCGAAGCGGGTACAATCCAGGAATATTCCATGCTGAGCGCCGCCGTAGCTTCGGCCAGCATTGCAGGCGTTATCATTGAATTAAAGAGCGGAAGCGCAAGAGATTTTGCCCTGACAGTGGATGACTTTTATCTGATAGCAATTATAGACGGCTACTTTGTATATGATGTCCTTTTTTCACTCAGTGCAAAGTCATCAGCCCCGGCTGGCGTTTATGAGGCTGTTATCACCGTTGGACTTTTCAACAGCAGAGAGGAATGTATTGGCGGGTATGAGCGAACCAATGTTTATATTACCGTAAACAACAACACACCGAAGCCACCGGTGGCCGACTTTAGTGGTAATCCGTTAACAGGCCATACGCCTCTGAACGTTCAGTTCACCAACCACTCTTCCGGAGAGATCAGCAGGTATGAATGGGATTTTGGCGATGGCGGGAGAAGCGCAATTAAAAATCCTTCCCATACTTTTCAGTCAGAAGGCAACTTTAATGTAAAATTAAAAGTGACCGGCCCAGGCGGAACGGATACCGAAACGAAATACAATTATGTTGTTGTTATTATATCTTCTTCTCCTCCTGTTGCGGATTTTATGGGAACGCCACACCAGGGAGAAGTACCGCTTAATGTTCGGTTTACCAGTTTATCCAGCGGCGACATCACCGAGTACGAGTGGGATTTTGGTGATGGCAAAACGAGCACATTAAAAAGTCCTCATCATGCCTACACATCTGCAGGACGCTACACAGTTAAATTAAAAGCAACAGGTCCAGACGGATCTGATACCGAAACGAAATACCATTATGTGACCGTAGACAGCAAAGCCGAATCCGCAGGAGCAGTCGTATATTTTACAGACAAATCCATTGACATCGATGGAGAATTGGATTGGTGCTGGGATGGTGTTCCGACATACCGTTGCAATGTGGAGCTTTATTCTGATAACGCAACTGCAGATCCCAGCGATATCGGCGCAACGTTCCGGCTCCTGTGGGATAATAAAAATTTTTATTCCTATATCCGCATCATGGACGATGACCTGAAAAGCAACCAGGCCAGCGGCTGGTTGAATGACAGTGTGGAGTTTTATTTTGATGGGGATAATTCAAAAAATAATGAGAGCATGGGATATGATAGGAATGATGAACAAATACGCATCGGAGTTAACAGCCGCGTGGAAAGTTGGGGGAATATCATTGATATAAATAGTCTGAACTTTTTTCGCAAAACAACAAAGGATGGATGGGATCTGGAAGTAGCCTTTCCATTCGAAGGCCTGCCTTTTGAACCGGTTATCGGGCAGAAAATTGGTTTTGACATCCATATCAACGACAATGATGACGGCGATCGGCAAACTAAACTGACCTGGTGGTCGGAAAATGATGACAGTTGGAAGAATCCCAGCGTGTTTGGTACTATTGTTCTGGACGATGGTTCGAGGGTGCTGGTTGAACCGGAACAACAGACGAATGATTTTCAATTGATCCAGAATTATCCGAATCCATTTAACAACTGTACGCAAATCGAATATCATGTCCCGAAAACTGCCAGCGTTAAGGCTATCGTATATGATGTCCGCGGTAATCTGGTCGCCGGTCTGGTGGACAAACAACAGCTGGCCGGACACTATTCGGTAATATGGAATGGAAGATCCAATAACAACATGCTGGTCGCCTCCGGTGTATATTTTTGCCTGCTCAGCATCGGCACACAGTACAGGGTCATCAAGATGATCTATGCGAGATAGAATAAATTTTTTCTTTTAGCACATATATAGGAATTATCTCGCATCAACCATATAAAGCCTGAAATACAAAAATAATAGAAAAAAAGATCATCATGAATTCGAAGAAATTGCAAAAAACGTTAAAAATCGGGCTTCTTGGAAGTATAGCCGGATTTACGCTTTATCAGATTTTGAGTATTATGCCTTTTTCCGGATATGTATCTGGAACAGCAATGGGAATGCTATATCATTTAGTGGTTTATATGCTGTACAATAACGGGAGGAGAGGTAAACATGAGTAAAAAAATTAATAAAAATGATCTAACCCTGGATTCTTCGTGGTTTGATTCAAATCCGGATAAATATTTGTCGCGTGATGATTTCAAACGATTTCAGGAAACAGTAGGCATCGATCTATGCGATCTGGTTTCGGATAACGTTCAAATGGTTAAAAAGGCCCAGACAAAAATTGCACATCAGTGCCTGATTTTAAATGAAGTTCAAAAACGGCACTATGGATTTATGTTTCCGTTGTTTGTGTACACAAACTGTGCAGATTTTTGTGAACCAATACCGGCCCTTAATATCGAAGCAGACAAAGTGTTGCTGAGTACCGATATGTGCGATTCGCTACGAAGGAGACATATCGCATTGTCCCATGTTCTGATCCCAAATCTGATCGATGAATTATATGAGCATTTTAAAGAACCGTTAATTATAAAAAACCTGGGATCCGGAGTCGGACTCGATGTATTGAATGCAGCCATCAATTCCAATGGTAAGATTAAAAATATTCTAAATTATGAAATTGATGATACGGCCGTGTCAATCGGCACAAGGCTACTCGGGTATGCAGAGTCCAAGAAATTAATTAAAAAAAACAAAATCAAATTTATTAACAAAAGCCTGACCGAAAGTAATGAAAAGTGTCATCTTGCCATTCAAGTCGGTATTATATGCGGCCTTTCGGACCGGGAAGCCAAAATACTGTTGCTCAGAGCAAATAAAAGTATAATACCCGGCGGGAAAATATTGGTTACGTCGTCAAACCATAATATGAGATCTAATGATCCGCTAGCCAGTTTTGTGATTCAAAAAATGGGCACGCGCAAAGATCCTCGAAAAGGCTGGGCGTTAAATTGCCGTGATGAGGAGAGCATTTTAAGCGTATTATCGGGTGCAAAGTTTAACGATGTCAAACTTTATACAGATGGGAATTATACCGGAATGCAGAATCTACCGACCGAGATATTATTCGGCATTGATTATTTTGCAGGACAGGCCTTCGGATATGATCACCCCAGGCAGCCTCTAAGTCTGCCTAAAAATGAAATATTGCAGCAAAAGACCGGATATAACTGGCTGGCTATCGGTACCAAAGGCACAAATTTTCATAATATCCCATAACTTTTTATTCCAAAATAGTGTATTAATTTTGATAAGCCGTCTCGTGAATTTTACATGCCAAAATCAAAGTCAATTGAATTCTAATAATATCTACCCAAACAGACAACAGGAGTGGATGATGTATATTAAAAATCTAAAACGAATCTTCAGGTTTTTAATTTTATCGGGATTAGCAATCAGAATATTATCACCGTTGTCATCTGCGTTAGCGGATACTATTATTAACGCCGGTGCCGTCTCCGGTACCTGGACTGAATCAGGTTCTCCTTATGTCGTACGTGGAGATATTTTTGTGAATGAAAATTCTATTCTGACGATTAATCCCGGTGTGGTCGTAAGATTTGCTAAAAACACGAGACTCAGTGTCGGACGGGACGAAAAGTTGGAAGCCGTCGGAACCGAGGGGGAAATAATCACATTCACGTCTGACGCCAATAATCCCGTACCGGGAGATTGGACAGGCATTAGAACGGATGAAACCGAAGATGGCGTTCGGTTAAAACATTGCATCGTAGAATATGCAAAAACCGGAATTTATTGTGGCGCCTATGCATCCGGATGTGAAAATTGGGACAATAAAACAGTCATTGAGAATTGTATTATACGATATAATAGTGATTATGGCATCCATTGTGATCCCAAAGCGTCTGAAACCTATGGTTGTATCGGCTGGGGTGCAGACATGGATGCAGATGTAAACGCTATTATTCAGTACAATTCCATTTATGAAAATGGTAAAGATGGGATTTATTTGTTTTCTGATGATGGGGCCCACAATACGGATGGAGATGTACAGGGTGTAATCAAAAAAAATATAATATATAAAAATAAACAAGCTGGAATAAAAGCAGCTGGTGAGCATTATATAGCCCCTCAAATCATAAACAATACAATTGTCAACAATGGTACAGCGGGCGTAATTTTCAGTCAAGTTTCGGGTCATGAGTACACAAAATTTGTCAATAATATTATTGTAAATAATGGTACTGGTATTGAAACCCAAAAAGATAATCTGACGGATCGGGATTACAACAATGTGTGGAACAACGGCACTAATTTTCAGGGTCTAAGTGCCGCCGTTAATGATATTTCAAAAAATCCGAATTTTATCAGTTATAATCAGGATAATTTTCATTTAAAAGCGACATCTCCATGTATCGACGCAGGTGATCCCTCCTCGGAAAATGATCCGGATGGAACCCGTGCTGATATGGGAGCTCTATATTTTCATCAGGCCGAAAATATAACAGCTCCAAATATACTGACTGGGCCTTCCAGAGGCAAAGTCGGTCAGACATTGGAATTCGCCACAGGTGGGTCGGAAAGCAGCCGGGGACATGATCTCGAATACCAATTCAACTGGGGCAGTGGTAATTTATCTGATTGGAATGGCACACAGTCCAATCATGTATTTAATGGTCCAGGGGTAAAAGAAGTCAAGGCGCGGGCCCGCTGTCAACAACATACTGAAATTATTTCAGACTGGTCTGCCATAAAAACAGTTGATGTTTCATATTGTGATTTGATGACAAGTATTAAACCTCAAGGAGCAGGTAATATAAGTATAAATCCAAATAAATCACGCTATACTTATAATGAATCGGTACAATTAACCCCAAATGCTGCTAGTGGATTTCAGTTCGATCACTGGGAAGGTGATCTGGGTGGCCAGAATAATCCCGCTACAATAAACATGAACGGTGATAAAAATGTTGAAGCTCATTTCATTGAACGATGTATTATCAATGTAACTCAACCCAATGGTGGAGAGATATGGCAGGAGGATTCGAATCACGCAATTACATGGACATCAGATGGTGCAGGTGCTTTTGTCTCCATTTTTTACAGCTTTGATAACGGCGCTTCATGGAATACAATCATTTCCAAAACAGAAAATGACGGAACTTACAATTGGAGTATACCGGAAGTAAATTCGGATCGAACGAACAGCCGTATCAAGGTTCAGGACTTTGACAGTTCAACATGCTTTGACATCAGCGATGCAAATTTTATAATTATTGACAATGTCGCTCCTCCCAACATAGTGGTTTCACCGGATACGCTTTTTTTTACGGTTAATGATGACGGTTTGATGCAAAATTCTTCGGGATCACTTTTGTTAAAAGGTGCACAAAAATTTGAAAAGACAACAATCCCTGAATTCCTACAAATACCAGGAAATCAAGAGCTAAGACTATCTAAAAATCATCCCATTTCTAGTTGCCAATCCTACGATGATACACTTGCAAATATATATGAAGGTCCTATTAAAATCTTTTCAAGTCAGTATCGGACGATGTATGAGACTACAAAATTAGTGCCGGCCACAGCCTGTACGCTGAAAACATTGAGATACGGCTTTACAAATCCGGATGCAGTTAAACGTTCAAAAGTCTGTACATTCTTTGTCTGGCGTGATAATTCAGGCAGACCGGGGAACGAACTATTTTCTTCCTCCAATAATATTGAACTTGGTGCCCGCGAATCGGTATGGCTTACCTTTGATATAACAGATCTAAATATTACCGCAAACGGTCCCATTTGGATTGGTCATATTGAAAACTCAGATGGATTTCCGACCTCCCTGGTAGATTCCGTTAAAACGCCGGGAACAAACTTTTACAGTCGTAATCTAATTACGTGGGAAGAAGAATTAGGTGATCATTTGCACCAGTGCATCGTGTCATATAGCAATCCTGTTTCAGAAAATACGGATATGGCTTCTCTTATGATAAAAAACACCGGAGGGGAAATACTCAATATTGCCAGTATTACAGCTTCCGAAAAATGGGTAGAAAAAATCTCTGCTTCAAAATTTAATTTAATGTCTCAGGGCGAAAAAAACGTTAACATTCAGGTAAATGCACAGGGATTGCCGGATAATGAATATAGCGGACTTTTGACAATCATCTCAAATGATCCGGATGAATCATTTCTTCAAGTCGTATTAGACTTTAATATAATTAAACCTAAACTTTTCTTGGAAAATGAAAAAATTTCAATGAAAATTAATCAAAACAATACAAATTCAGAAGAAACTTTTTCTATTAAAAATACTGGAAGAGCCACATTGGAGATGAAAAATATCAGTGCTGACGTCCCATGGCTTGTTCAAGCTTCTCCAAAAAAATTCTACCTTACACCGGACAAAAACCAGGAAATTTTACTGATCGCGCAAAACACGGAAAATCTACCGGATGGAATTTATTCAGGCCTTTTAACTCTTGATTCCAATGATCCGGTTTTTCCCAAAATATCCGTCGGACTGGAACTTCAAATTACAACTTTTGTTGACAACCAGAATACTGCCCGGATTCCTTCCGAATTTATGCTGCACCCTAATTATCCCAATCCGTTCAATCCGCAAACGAATATTTCATTTGACCTGCCGGTGGATAGTGATGTATTGATCAATATATATAATATAAAGGGTGAACTGGAATCGGAATTATACAGAGGTCGCAAATCTGCCGGAACTTACACACTTGTCTGGAATGCTAAAACAAGTCAGTCCGGGACGTATTTCTTGAAATTTCAGGCGAATAATTTCAGCAAAGTTGAAAAATGTATTTTGTTAAAATAGCTTCAAAATTTACATCAAACCGGACAGACACAACCCTACTAAACTATTATCCCAGAGCAGGAGGTTAATATGAGAACAATTTTTGCAAAGTAAAATAAGTTTGTTATCAAAAATTCTGGTCTTATGTAGAAACCAAGGGCTGACGCGTACAATGGGCGAAAAATCGTTACCAATTAGTGGAAATGATATTCAAATTGATATTATTCGTTATTTTTGCATAAGCGCTCCGGAAATATCCTTCGAGGAGATCGAATAACAAGACGAATTATAACGATAAACTGATATGTAAAAATAAATATATTCTGTCCTTGAAATAATAAACCGAAAGGAAATAAAAATGGCGACTTTTTGTTACTCTTGCAAAATAAAGCTATCGTTCAGAAATTCATTTGTTTGGCATAACAAAGATGTTTGCAGGACCTGTTTGTCAAAACTCGAATATCAGCATAAAAAGAACCTGGAAAACCATGTTGATTCAAGCAATATTTTTGAACAAATTAATGATGAACATTTTACAAAAGAGTTTTCAAAAAAAGAAAACATCGATAATGAAAAAAAGCGTAATAAATCGAGAAACCGGATAATACTCGGAATACTTTTAATCGCTTTTGGTATAATAATGACAATTTTATCAATCGAAAAATCCGATACAACCGGAGAGTATTATATTTATTGGGGAGCTATAGTTTTTGGAATTATTGATCTTATCGTCGGATTGACGGGCTGGGTATCAGTCAAAGGAGAAAAAGAAAATATTCAAATTGCCGAATATGAATGTACAGATTGTGGTGCTGATTTAACGGAAAACGATCAGGTGTGCCCAAAATGTGGCGCCGATGTGAGTACTCTGGATGAAAATATTTAAACGAAGCAATGCTGCTAAAAGTCATTATCATGAAAAAGGGTGTGCAAGAGAAACATTTAAAAAAATTACAACAAAGGAGAATACGATGCCATATGTCGAGACGATTAATTGTCCCAAGTGTTTAAAACGAATAAGTTTAGATCTTCGAACAATACAAATGCTCAATATGATGCCGAACGCCACATTGCATGTTGGTAAAACGCCCACATGCCCGTCATGTGGTGCCTCGGTGTCGATAGATCATTTTAAAAAATAATGTCCTTTTAAATAGAAAGCAAATCTGATATTATCTCTTAAACACCCTCTTTTCATTCATGCTGAACTATAGATGTATTCGTTGAAATTTTGGATTTCAGACATTCAGATGGGCTATCACCTCATCATACTATAATAATATATCATCTTGAAAATCTCACGCTCCGAGAAAAGCAAAAGTTACTCTTAATCCAGTTTTACCTCGAATCCCGCAAGAACCTGGCGGGGTGCGATATACCAATCGGGCCGGTTGACATAATCCTCAACGGTACTTATCCTGGCGGGATGATAAGGAATCCGTTGCGGCTGAATGGTTTTTGTATACTGTGCGCTTCCCGTGCCGGTATATGCATTAATCATCCCGCGGCTGTCAAATAAATTGTAGACCTGGAGAAAGAATTGAACATTTACATTTCCCAGGGATAAAAGTTTAGAAATTTTCAGATTAAAAAGTGTTATGGGGGCCAAGTTCGTAAATGTGTCATCCGAGCCGAGGTCATTACCACTGGTGCTGCCCGACTCCGGGATCAGGGAATAGGATCCACCCGTATAATATCGGCCTGTCACGGTAAAATACCATGATTTCATGGTGTACCTGAAGATGCCGTTCATAGAATGACGCAAACCCCGGTTTTGCATGGGCATTTGCGGGTGAACGCTCAGATAAGAATATGTTGGGTCATCAGCAGGAATACTCACTTCTGCTCTTTCAAAAGTATACGCCAGCTGTGTATCAAAAGACCTGTTTTGTAAAGAAATGCCCAGCAAACCACCTTTTATGGTTGAGAGCGTATTATTTACAAATTGCCGATATCCCAAAGCTGGATTTACAGTTTGTACTATTGGACCGAGTTCGACAAATACATCCATATCTTTTTTATAAATCGAGCCGTAAAGTTGAATACTCTTTTCAAAGTTTTTACGGAATCCAAGTTCCATAACCGTCGTTTTTTGATACTGTAAATCCGGATTCCCGAAGATATTGTTCCCACCATAGGAAAGTTTGTAATCCGGATTTGTATAGAAATACCCCAATAACGGTATTTTTGCATAGCGTCCGAAGGCAAAATGTACAAAGGTATTTCCCGTTGAATAAGACAACCGGATCCGTGGCGAGACGACGGATTTAGGGGATACTTTTTTTTGCATCATTGCACGTCTTTCCGCCACAGTTGTCTCAACAAATTTGCTTTGATATTCTATAAATTCCTGCGGACTTGGTTCTCCCGCAGGTGGAATCCAATCCTTATACATATACTTATATGTCAACGGAGAATAAATACTAGGATCATGCGGATCAACCGGAATTGCCCCATCAGCGTCAAAATGATCATATCGTAGACCCAAATATATTGTAATATTTTGTAAAGAAATTTTATCCGATAAAAATGCGGACTGTTCCGATAGTATATGAATATGTTCGTTATATTGAGGGGTGGACGATGCCGGTATTGTTGGGCGAAAAGGCGTAATTTGTTCACCGTCCTGGTATGCCGGTCGGATGGTAAATTGCTCGATTCCAAGCCCATATTTTTTCAATTCATAACCGCATTTGATCGTATTGTTTTTCAAATTAGTAAATGTCAACTGTTGGGCGAGACGATAATCAATTAAAATCCGGGTGAAATGTTCCATATCCATACCGGAATTAAGAAAACTATATGGAGCCGGCGCATATGCCGAATCCGGATCAACATATCCGGCGGGGCCGTTTGGATCGATAATCCATGTATACCGGATACGCTGATCTTTGACGTACTCGAAAAATTCAGCATCTTCGGAATTGTTCAAATCAATGATCCGGCCTTCGATGCCGGCCGCACTGTCAGGTTCCACTCGTACCAGGTAATCGGATTTGGCAAGCGGATCTTTATATACATAACTTTGAGTTTTTTGAACGCGCTCCGAAAAGCTTGAACCAAGAATCACAGATGGTGTAATTGCCCATTCAAGGGAAACAATGTTCATGAGTGAAGCGGAATACTGCTTTTTCCGGCCGTCCGGATTGTATTTATAATTATGAATATAATGTTGCCATTCCAAAGCGTCTAAAAAAATCGAGTGGGAAGCTTTAACATGAGAACAAAACGGCCATTGGGAATTCGCATAAAGTGAAAACTTGCGCAGCGGATTCATGGCAACCAGTTGAGAATTACCGGGATGACCCTGAGGCGTGTACCACTGCCGGCCGTACAAATAACCCGAATTTGAATAATACCGGCCAGACATGAAAAACTTTTCACCTTTATTGAATAATTTGATCGGACTGCCGAAATTGAATTCGAAATTAACCGCCGGATTAAGTGCGGCCAGAGGATTTTCGCTTTCCGCTTCAACTTTGACGTCATTTTCCCCCGGGCCCTGCACCGGAGTCACTTTATTCACAACATTATAAATTTTGTCACCGCTGAAATAATCACCAAAATAAAGCTTACCCGAAAATTGTATCTTTGACTGTCCCCTTTGGGTAATGATATTGACAATCCCTGAGGTCGAATTGCCGTATTCAACATCGAAACTGGCCGGATAGACTTGAATTTCCTTAATTGAGGCCAAATCGAGGGAAAGCCCCATTTCACCGGAGTAACCATCGGTTACAGGTACACCGTTTATAAAATAGCCGGTATCTCCCCGAAAACCACCCAAGAGTGAAACGGTGCCGGAAGGAGTGATAAAAACACCGGGCTGAAGTCCAAGAATATCAAATAAATTATCCACCGGCAGATGAGTAAATTCTTTTAATTGGATGGACAAACAGTCATATTCACCCAAACAGTCAGCCGGTTGCATAATACAAAAACAGAAAAAAATCCCGAATATCATAATCAACCGTCGTTTCATATCGATCTCCCTTATGAAAAGGTTTAAAAGATATTTTTACAGCAAGTCAGACAGTTTAAAGTAAAACAAAAAATTTCTTTGGGTATTGAATATTTAAAACTTGAACCGCCACCCACCTGCAAAATGGTAAAGTTTTTTCTGAATGTCAAGGCGAATAAAAAGTAATTTTAGCAGAATAGATATTTACATGACAAAATTCCATTTGAATTCATTATAAAAAGTGTAAATTAAAAAATTCCTCTGGTTGAAATGATCTCGGCACAGAGAAAAACAAACCTCAGTGAGAACAGGGAGGACTCGTGAAGCAAATTATGATCATGGTCGGTACTATCACGTATTTGAGTTTAACACCAACACTTTTTCCCCAAACCAACGTCAACGGTTCAGTAAGTGGTACCTGGAAAAGAAACAAGTCACCTTACATCGTCGTCGGCGACATAAACATCCCAAAAGGTTCACGCCTTTTGATCGAGTCAGGAATTCAGGTTCGATTCGCCGGACAGTATGAATTCGCTGTCCAAGGCCTTTTGCAGGCAACCGGAGCTGAGAGAGATACTATTGTTTTTACCCATCATTTTGACCATAAGGACAGCACGTGGAACGGTATTCGTTTTTATAAAGCGAATCCTTCGTGCAAACTGAAATATTGTAAAATCGAATTCGGAAAATCCTCAGCGAATAATTATGGTTCCAAATATGATCTTGGTGGAGGAATCTATTTAGATTCCACAAACATTATCATAAACAATAGTCTGATCGTTAATAATATAGCTGAATATGGCGGCGGATTATTTTGTCAGAACTTTTCTGATGTAAAAATTTTTAATTCAACCGTAAAAAATAACAGAGCGAGTAATGGTGGAGGTATTCATTGTAGCAATTCGAAATTAATGATCGGCAATTCTGAATTGTCTCTAAACAGCACCTGGAACCGCGGTGCAGCAATTTACTGTTCGGTTTCTCAAGTTTACATGCTGAACGTGGCCGTATTTAACAATGAAGCCAGGGCGGATCACGGAGCGATCATGGCAGAATCCGGTTCAGTGATCAATATAAGTAATTGTGTCTTTTACAAAAATGTTGATTCATGGGGAGAATATGACAAGTCAATTGATCTTTGGAACAATTGTTATTTAGGAATAACCAATTCCATTTTATCAAAATCAAATGTAGGAAACACCGCATCTCCCGTCATTATACAATTTAGCTCTGTTGAAGGCGGATTTGAAGGCAAGGGTAATTTGAACGGCAACCCGCTTTTCAGAGATGCTGACAAAGGTGACTTTCGACTCAAGCAGAATTCCCCATGCAAAGATTCCGGTTACCCTTCTTCAATCTGTAACGATTGGGATGGTTCAAGAAACGATATGGGTATTTTCGGCGGTTCGGGAATCCTGGCTGTGCCGAATGTGATAAATTTCGGATTTCTTGGCATCGGCCAAAACAAACAGGCAGAATTTGTAATAGCGAACTTTCGAGAGACAAATTTTACGATCTCATCAGCCAATCTATTAAAAACAACCCATTACAGCTCCAACTTTTCAGCACCGGCGTTAATCAAATCAATGGATGTTTTATCAACCACTTTTACCTGTGAACCGAAATCCTCAGGCCTGCTTTATAGCCAGTTTGTTTTGAACAGTCCCGATCTGATAGGTCAAAATTCAGCATTTATCGATCTTGAAGTTCACGCAGGTGTATGGAGCGGTATTGTTTCCGGCATATGGCGTAAATCTTTTTCTCCATACATCCTGGGGGGAGATATTCTGATTCCCGCCGGCAATAATTTAATTATTGAGCCGGGTGTAAACGTATTAGTCGATACGACGCTTGGGGGGCGTTCAGTAAAAGTTGTTGTGGAAGGTTCTCTCGAAGCAGTAGGAACAGAAAATGATTCAATTATTTTCTCACTGGTTCAGGATCAAAGGGCTCCCGGACATTGGGACGGTATAAAATTGATCCTGGAACAACAAAATTTCTTTTCTCAGGATGGAGGCGATTCACACATAACAGGGGAACAAAATGACGGACGCTCTGAAACCGCGGGAAAACCACAACCAGTAAAAGTGCGGTTTGCTTTGGAATCGATTCCAGAAAATGATATGTTAATGAAAAGAACAGGCAATGCGCGATTGAGTTACTGCCGAGTCGAATATGCAAATACGGGGATAACAACGCGTGGTGAAAATGCGCTGGTCGACCATTGTCTCGTGCAAAAAAATAAAAATCATGGCGTCTTGTGGAATGGCATTGAAACCTGGGCTGCCGGCCAATTATTGAACAGCAACATAAGAAAAAACGGCGGATGGGGGGTATGGTGTGATGCCTACTGCTCCGAGCGCAGCGGTGATGCCTCGCCATTGATATCCGGAAATAAAATTGAGCAAAATGGTTTGGGTGGAATTAAAATAACAGCCGGCGGTTATGTCGGATGGGGCTGGATACCTATCACCAAAAGTGCAAATGCATCACCGAGTATCGAATACAACAGAATTTTGAATAATGAGGGGCCGGGCATTCGTTGTTTTTCAAATGGTGAAATAGTGTATGACGGTTCAACTTTTAGACGTTTTGCATACACTCGCCCGAAAATATTACGAAATGAAATCGTTCATAATCAATGTGGTTTGGAGGCAGCAACCGGATGCAGTGACGAACAGCAGAGAATGAGTTTCTCAGAGCCTAACATCGAAAACGTAGTTTTTTATAAAAATAACGGACAGGAGATAATCTCATCAGATTCCGCTGCCGTAGACATTAAAAACTCGATAATATGGGGAATATCCGGCACAGCGATCCAAACGGCTGCAGGAGGGCAGGTTTCAACTTCTTTTTGCAATATCAATCATAGTTATTCCGGAGTGGGAAATATAAAGAGTGAACCACATTTTGTTTCCCCTGGTGATCTGGATTTTCACCTGCTTTTCAATTCTCCATGTATTGACATCGGGGATCCCGAAAGTCCGAATGATCCCGATAAAACACGGGCGGATATTGGCGTCTATTACTATCACCAGTCTATATCTCAATTTAGCCTTCTTTCCCCTGAAAACAAGACAGTCGTGAACGTGTTTAAACCTGAATTTAAATGGATTGCCCCGACTACAACAGGCGGCGAACCTTTGACTTTTGATCTCTATTTGAGCCCCGAAAACACGTTTTCCGGCGCCTTGACAACAATCCAAAAAGATTTGACTGCAAATTCATATACATTGTCTCAAAAATTGGCAGATAACTCTGTTTATTTTTGGAAAATATTGGCCAGGAATCCATGGAGCAAACAAAAATGGAGCAATGAAGTGTGGGAATTTAAGGTGAATACAGTCAACGATCCACCCGTTTTTTCAGGTTTACCGGACGTCCATTTTTTAGAAGACAAATCCACCACTCTTAGTTTAAATGAGTATGTTTATGATCCCGACCACACACATGATGAACTGATATTCAAATCTTTTATCATTGATTTTAAAGAACCACATCAATTATTTTTAAATTCCCCTAAAATGAGACAGCCTGATTTACCTCACCGCCTGGATATTTCCGACTTGAACATAAATATTGATGCAGCAACGCATGTAGTTACCTTTTCCTCGACAAGTGATTCAAATGGAGTATTTACCGTCGTTTTTGAAGTGCAGGACCCACCAGGCAAAGCGGATTATGATACGATCATAGTTTCAATTATGCCTGTTAATGATGTACCGCAAATTATGCCATTGCCTCTTATAGCGTTCAATGAAGATGATTCCTTGATTTTTCCAGTTGAAAACTGGTATCAATCTATCAATGATGACGAAGATAAAGATAGCACTCTTCGATTTGAGCTGCAGACCGGTAAATTTACATATGGCTATTTTAAAAATAATTGTGCCATTTTTAAGGCACTGGCCGATTCCTTTGGGATTGACACACTGAAATTAAAAGTTATCGATTCCAATAATTATTTTAGCACTGCCGATCTACCCGCTCATATCATTTCGGTCAATGATCCCCCGTTCTTGTCGGTTCCTGATTCAATAAGATTTAACGGAAATATATCAAATGTTCTTCAGATATGGGATTGGGTGTATGACAAAGAAAACTCTGACGACCAACTGATTTATAAATTCCAGACAGGTTGTGAATATCAATTTGACTCGTCCAAGGGTTTATTATTACTAAAATTACAGGACATTATAGACCGATTTTACTTATTTATTTCAGTGGCTGACGACAGCAACGCCACTGCAATGGATTCAGTTATGTTAATCCTGACCTGTCTTCATCCTGACTTGGATGAATTTCCGGACCAATATGAGTTTTTTCAGAATTATCCGAATCCATTTAATTCACAGACGATTTTACACTACAATTTGCCGAAGGATGAAAAAGTAATTATCAGTATTTTTAATTTAAAAGGAGAAAAAATAAAAGAGCTTTGGAACGGTTTGAAAAAACCGGGGAAACACCAACTTGTCTGGAATGCAGGTACGATCCCTTCGGGTACTTATTTTGTCCAATTTACTGCAGGAAATTTTAAAAAAGTAGTGAAATGTATATATTTGAAATAACAGTTAATATTGAGCAAGTTTATCTTACGCAATATACCTCAGGAGATTAATCATATGTATTTGAAAATCGTTTTAGTGCTTGTATTTTCAATATTCTTCGGCGGATGTTCTTCGAAACAATCCAATAGTATTAAAATTATTATGGAGTCGGATGAAAATATTTATTTAAAGGGCGTACAAACAAACATTGTTGGATTAAATAATAAGTTCATAGAGATGGGGATTTCGCATTTGGATGCTCCCCAGGAAAAAAATATAGAAATATTTATCAGGAGTGACACATTAAAAGCCGGTGTTTTCATTAATTTAATTAATGTCCTCCTGAACAACAGGTTTAAAAAATATAAAATTCAACTTGCCAGTCACAATCCATTTACTTTGATGTTAAATATATGGGAAATTGATGATCCCAAGTACTATACACCGGAAAATTTGATACAAATAATTATCGATAACCAGGTTCACCTTCAACTTGATGACAAATTCGTTCCGCTCTCGGAATTACAGGAAATATTAAAATTGCGATTAGCTCAAAATCCAAAGTTATCGGTTCATGTCATATCGGACGTGGAATTGCCGATTGCCGAATATCTTTCAATACTCGGGATTATTGCTGAATTAGACATAAATCGTCTGAGTATTTGGAATAAGACAGATTATAAAATCAGTGTTAAAGGCATTGAGGTGCCCGAAGACGAAGAAATCAGCGTTAATGACATTGATATATTGGAAATACCTTCGCCCCCGCCTCCTTTATCCGAAGACGAAGATACACCGCTTTTCGTCCCATACGATGAACCACCTCAACCTGTCGACGGATTCTCGGCAATTTATAAAAATATGGAATATCCCAATATCGCACATACAGAAGGTATCGAAGGTCAGGTATATTTAATGGTCCAAATTGATGAGCAGGGTACGGTCACCAAAACAAGTATAATAAAATCTGTTGGAAATAAAGAGTGTGATCAAGCTGTGATTAATGCCATAAAAAAGACAAAATGGATTCCGGCGAAACAGACGGGTAAACCTGTAAAAGTACAAATACCTATCCCAGTACAATTTAAGCCCGAAAATTAGGATTACCGATACAACCGCTGGTGTTCTGGCTTATAAATCGAAAAAAAATGCCATTTGAGGGATGATATCTTCGAATGAGCGCAGAATCAGAAGGATGAAACGAATATCAAACAAGTTGACAAGTGCAGCGATCGATCCTTCACTCGATATGGGGATTTTCAGTGCCCACGAAATAAAATCAATCAACGAATTTTAACTAAACGCTGATAAGTCAACGCCAAGCAACCGAAATTCTTGAGGCCCAATTTTACTCCGCTCAATCATTAAAAGGTGAACGAATAATAACAGTTTTCCGATTTGGCCTCATATTATACGGCTTTTGATAAAAATGACTGCTAAAATAGTAGCTACTCACGTAGTTACTATTTTCAACATTTTGTACAGATTTCAGCACTATTTTCACGATCTCGCCTTTTTTTACAAAATTTTTCGAATTGCATTTATGTGCTTTTTACAATAATATCCTTATCGCAAAATCTTTTTTTTTCCCTTGCAAGTCGTCTATAAATTTATTATATAAAAATGTGCTCTTTGAAGGGAGCCATTTGAATGACCG
>JAFGEC010000235.1 GCA_016931775.1 Candidatus Zhuqueibacterota bacterium
TGACGATGCCTGATGAAATAGCCTGAAGTAGTGCCCGTAATGGACTGCACGAAACAGCCGGCTAAGTCAGCGCTCTACTCGATTGGTGAAATTGTTTATTCAATTTGTTTTAGGTTGACGCCTATGCGCCTGGCGGGATTGGGCCGCAGATTTGTTCGTTTTCCATATATTTTTGCACGATTTTTCAATTTCCTTCTAGATTTTTAATCTTGTAACTATTGTATTTATAACATTACCACTTCGTTTGTGACATTTTACACAGAGTATCCCCTGAAATTTTTATTCGAGCTCAACTTTTAAAGCCTTATTTTTTTTCTTTACAAGCCTAGTAGCAACTCTGCGTCCCTCCGACTCTGCGCGAGGTAATAAAAATTTTACTAAAGCATGTTAGCAGCACTGATTGTTACGGTATATTTATTAATATAAATTAAAAGTGAGAAAACTGCGTCTGGTTACTCGCTTCGAACCATAAACCGCTCCTTTAAGGCATGTTGATCCAGAGAATGTGTGCCGACAAAGAGCTCATATTCAAGCGGTTCCACGACAAAATCCGCCATTGTTTCATTATAATAAGCCAGACGGGATATAGGCACACGGAGTTGGATGGTCCTGGTTTCGCCGGGCTGTAAAGCAACCCGGGTGAACCCCTTGAGTTCTTTGGGCGCCCGCTCAACGGCCGAGCCGATGGGCGAAACGTAGAGCTGCACGACTTCCTCCCCGGCGCGGGCGCCGGTATTGGAGACATCCACGCTCAATGACAGGGTTTCTGATGGGCCAAGCCGGTTCCGGGCGAGTTTCAGGTTGGCGTAGCGGTAGCGGGTGTAGCTCAATCCAAATCCAAAGGGGAAAGCCGGTATGTTGCCGTCGCGCTCAAGCTTGCGGTAGCCGTGCCACATATCGTATTCGATCTCAACGGCATCCTTGTCAAAGAAAGGCAGGTCTTCAGCTCGTTGGGGAATGACGAACGGCAGTTTGCCGCTGGGATTGACCCGCCCCAGCAGAATATCCGCCAGGGCGTGGCCGCCCTCCATGCCGGGATACCAGAGCATCAGGATAGCCGGTACATGTTCGCGCCAGGCTTCCATCAGCACGACACTGCCGGCCATAACCGCGACAACGGTCCGCGGATTCGCGGCGGCAATCGCCTGAATCAGCGTCTCGTCGTCAGGGTGCAGGGTGAGCCGGTCACGGTCACCGCCGGTCAAAAAGGCGTCGGCCGACTGCCCGGCCAATCCTTGCATAAAACTCTCGGCAACAGGTGTTTCCTCCGCTGTCGGCACGGGAAACAGCGCAGCCAGCTCCTGCATCGCGTTCGGATTTAGAAACTCGCCTTCATCGTAATGGGTGTAACCCACCACCAGCAGAACCGCGTCGGCGGCCCGGGCCGTGGCTGCTGCGTGCTCGAGATTGCTGCTGTCGTCGTGCAAAACTTCTGCCTGCCCGTTGAAAGCGGCCTGAATCCCGGCCAGCGGGGTCACCACATACGCCGGGCGGGTGCTGCTGGAAGCGGTATCGCCGGTATTGGGCGTATCGGCCAGCCGGCCGATCACGGCAATTTTTCTCAAATTCCGCAGCGGGAGAAGATTCCCTTTGTTTTGCAGCAACACAATGGACTTTTCCGCCGCTTCCCGCGCCAGGGTGCGGTGGCGTTTACTGCCGACTTGTGCCGCATCATAGTTGTTGGAACGGATCAGGCGCAGTTGTTGGCGCAGCAGGCGTAACACGGCCTCATTTATCCGCTCCGGCGGGACCTGGCCGTTATCAATCAGATGTTTCAGGTGTTGGTGATAGTGCATTTGAAAGGGCATTTCCAGGTCCTGCCCGGCCAGCGCCGCTTTTTCGGCATCGCGCATACCGAACATAAAGTCGGTCAACACAAATCCGGCAAATCCCCACTTCTTCTTGAGGATATCCGCCAACAATACCTTGTTCTGCCCGCACCATTCTCCGTTGACGCTGTTATAGGCGCTCATCACGGCCGCAACGCCCTCATCTACCACACGCTTAAAGTGGGCCAGGTAAATTTCGTGGAGCGCCCGGGGACAAATGCGCACATTGACTTTGAAGCGGGCGTTTTCCATAGAGTTGAGCGCAAAGTGTTTGACACACGCCATGACATGGCGCTGCACGCCCCGTGTGAGGGCCGCACCCAATTCACCCAAATGGTAGGGATCCTCGCCAAAAGTCTCCTGGGCGCGTCCCCAGGCCGGATGACGGAGCAAATTGATGCAAACTCCGCCAAAAAGGGTGCCGCCCAGAGCGCGCAATTCGCGCCCGATGACATCCCCGATACGTTCTTCAAGGGCCACATCCCACGCCGCACCCCGGGCCATCGAAACCGGAAAAGTGGTCGCTCCCTCCAAAACCACACCGCGGGGGCCGTCCGCAAAACGGATGCCGGGGATGCCCAGACGGGAAAAAACACCTGCCGGCCACGGATGGTCGGCGTATCCCCCGCCCATCATTTCCACCATGCCCGGCCAAAAAGCCACGTCGCCATCCATCATCCCGATTTTTTCATCCAGCGTGAGCTGCGCCAGCAGTTCCTGCGCCTTGGCTTCAATCTGCTCGGCGGTGGGTACCGTTCCCGGCTCAAAACCGGTAAATGCGACTGGGTTATTTGTTTGAGTCATAGATAAATACCTCAATTTCATCATATTCCATGGAATTAAATCACTAATTTGGGCTTGTCTTTATAACTTTAATTTTCAATAAATCCACTTGTGTTGAATATTTCTTTTGCTGACAAGAAACAGAATTATAGAATAAAGAAGCAAAACCGATAAACTGATTTCCAAAGCAATGTGACCATTTTGATTGATGGCTGTTTTTAACAGGTCGGCTCCATAAGTTAACGGAACGACATAGGACAGCGGACGCAGAAATACCGGAAGCTGGCTGATGGGGACGAACAAACCGCACAGGAAAACCATCGGGAAACGAAAAAAGTTGGAGAAGGTTTGTGCTTCAAAAACTTCACTGACCGAAACCGCAATGAAAAGTCCCAAAAAAGTGGATGTGATGGCAATGAAAATAACACTCAAAAAGACAATAGCCCAATCGATATTTAAAAGTTTGATAAAAAAGAGAGCCATGAGCACCGGAATGAACGCGTTCACAATACCGAATAAAATTGCTCCCAGCGTTTTCGCCAGCATCAGCCAGGTGAGACTGATAGGTGAGAGCAGCAACCTGTCGAACGAGCGGCTGCGGCGTTCAAAGGTAATGGTCACAGCAAGCATGGATGTGGTGCCGAAAAGAACGGACATTGCCATGACTCCAGGGAGCACGGCTCGAACATCCACAGGTGTTTGAGATTTAAGAAAAAACATCATCATCCAGGCAAAAGGAAATATTATACCCCAGCTGATATTGGGTGGTTTTAAATAATAATTCCGCATATCTTTTCGCAGGATATTCCAAAAAGCGATGGATGTTATCATTTTTTCCCGCCTTCTTTTTCTTTCTTCATCACGTCCCGCTCGATGCCGGTAATGTTGACAAATACCTCTTCCAGCGACGGCTTGATGATTTTGGCTTCCATTACTTTTATATTGTGGGAGTCAAAAAAAGACAAAAAAGGCATCAAATCAAGCGACATCGCCGAGCGAACCTGAAAAACGGAATCCCGAATGTGTGTTAAAAAACACCGGCTGAAATACCGACGAAAATCTTTCTCGAATTGATTGGCTTGAACAACGCCGTCAAATGAAAATTGAATGATTTTCTCTTTTTGGGTGTCTTCCATCAATCCTTGAATGGTGCCGGTTTTTATGATCTGTCCTTTTACAATAAAAGCAATGCGGTGGCATAACCGCTCCGCTTCTTCAATGTAATGGGTGGTCATAAAAATCGTTGTGCCTGTTTCGTTCAAACTCTTTAACAGGGAACGGATTTGCCGGGCGCTGGCGATATCGATGCCGGTGGTCGGTTCGTCCAAAAAAAGAATATTCGGTTGATGAATAATTCCTGCGGCAATGGTGAGTTTCCGTTTCATGCCTTTTGAATAGGATTTATAAGGCTTGTTACCTGCTTCGGTTAAATTAAATTGCTGTAACCGGTTTCTTGCCCGATGCTCCCGTTCTGTTTTCTTAATCCCGTAAAGTGAGGCGCAAAAACACAGATTTTCAAAGCCGTCCATTTCATCATATAAATTGCTCTCTTCCGGAACAACTCCAATGATCTCTTGCGCCTTTTTTATATTGGCAGTGTAATCCATACCATTTATAAAAATCCTGCCTGAGGTCGGACGGGCTAAACCGGTGAGCATATTGATAGTGGTTGTTTTGCCTGCGCCATTCGGCCCTAAAAATCCAAAGATTTCATTTTTCATAACCGAAAAGTTGAGATGATCAACGGCAAAAAATTCACCGAACTTTTTGGCTAAATTTTGAACTTTTATAATGTTTTGCTGCATTTAAAGTATTGTTCATCCTTTTTTCGATAAATTTATATTGCGGCTAACCCATAACCGGTGCGAACCATAAGAAGAGCTGCAAAGCAGAGTTATCGTTCAGGCACTAATTACTCATCTTATTCCTTTGTTTTACATTGTCGAACGTGTACCTGAGGCGCGCATTCATGTATCGATTCGAAGACTTTTTTTTTTACATGTCGTCTTTCATCACGCTCAGGTCGTCGTGCATCGAGCCATCCGGGTCGTAAATCACCGGGGCAATGAAGCAGTCTCGTATTCGATCCCGCTTGCGGTTACGGTATTTGCACCAGACGTGGTACCAATGACCTTTCCATGTAAAGAAATCACCGTGAGCATAACCGGTGTCAAGGCCCCAACCCTTGCCGACGAGCCCTCGGTACTCGTAGGGACCGTAAAGTTCCACAGAGGTGGCATAGTATCCGGAACAGCTCAGATAGTAGATGCCGTTATACTTATGCAGTGAGTTTTTATCGGTGCTGGGGAATTCGTTCTTGCGATTCAGTGAGATCTTTTGCGGTTCTTCGTCAAGTTCGATCATGGAATTCTTCAGTCGTGCAATCTTGTAGTCATGTTGCCCATAGATAATGTAGGGCGTTCCGTCATCATCCACAAAAATAGATGGATCAAACGAGTCGACAAGCGGTCCTCCAAGCGCATCGACATAGGGGCCTTCCGGCTTTGACGCAATCATGACCCCGGAATTTTTTTTGCGGTTGGAAAAGTACCAGTAGTATTTTCCATTTCGATGTACGATATCACCCGCCCAGCACGAGGTATTACCTTTACCCATGTAATTATCGGCAGGACTGATCGTGCCTACATGGATCCAGACTTGCAGGTCGTCTGAACGATAGATGCGCCAATCCGGCATCACCCAATCTTCCACTCCGAAGCCGATGTCGTGACCCGTGAAAAGGTAGCACACATCGTCAACAATGAGAGCATGCGGATCTGACATGCCGGGCTCGTTAATCAACGGATTCGTTATCCGCACTTTCTCTGCTGCTTTGTTTTGCGTCTTCGAAAATAGAGGAAATGGCTGAAGGAAACCCGTCAACGATAATCCCACTGTCTTCAAAAAGGTACGTCTGTTTTGCATGCCCTGTTCCTCCATTTATCGAACCAGTGATTCATAGGATTTATGTCAAACAATAAAATGTAAGATTCTTAAAGGAATATATGAAAAATAGGGCAAAAATCAAGAGTCTTCCGGCATATAGATTTAGAATTTTTTACATTCGTAATGGAAAGCATATTATCTGGTCAGTATTCATACTTTTTACAATAATGCGTTTATAGGATTTCACAGTATGGGTGCAAGAATAAATATCATCATTCTTCCCCAAACACCTCGCGATATTTAGCTGCTGTTTGAGGATACTGATTGTCACTGAGCTTTCCGGGATAGGCGGCGTTTGAATTCCAGTATGTTTGATAAACAACCTGGTTTTCCTCGCACCATTGGGCCATCTTTTCAACAAAATAGGGATTGTCTCCGCTGCCGTTTCCTCCGACACCCCATTCTGGGTAGCTCATCGGTTTGTTATGCGCTGTTGCAAAATCACGGTGCCAATTGAGACCGTAGGGCTCTGTCAGGTTAAACTCCCAGCGGGCTACGGGATCTTTAATTTTGCACCAAATGGTTTCATCATAGATGTCCATCCCGATGATGTCAACGTAATCGTCTCCCGGATATGCTTCTTCAGGTGACATGCCGGTATCGCCGAAATTGGGACACCAGTCGAAACGAAACCGGCCGGAAACCGATTTAAATGATGTGACAAAATTTCGCCACGCACCGATGAATTGTTCAGATTTGCCGATGGCAGACCACGGAAACCAGTCACCATTGAATTCCCAGCCTGTACGGATGTACAGAACGGAATCCTGTTGACGAAAATTAGCAAGGTTTTTGGCAGCAGCCAAATAATGAGAGTTGTAAGCGCCTTTGGCTGCCATCTCGAGCGAAGCTTCCTTGGGAATCAACGGAACGGACCAAAAAATTTTTCGTTGTTGGTCCCGCCAGAGTCCGGCAGCCCAACCTACACTACCGTCGTAATCTTGCCAGCTTGCATGTCCTGTATACCCCAGAATGCCGTCTACCGGTCTGCCTAACCAGGTCTCAAACGTACCCACATCCGAAGGCGTATTCCCAACATAGACGCCCAACAACGGTTTGGCAACTGTTTCTTCCGGCTGGTTCTGCGGCTCGTTTACCGACTTTTTGCAGTTGAAAGAAAAAAGCAAAAGTAAAAAGATCGAACTTTTTTTTTGTATGTTTATCTTTAATTCCTTTTCATCATGCAACCATTATGGATTATATCATATTTTTTGTTAAATATCAATATTTTTTGAAAGAGTAAATGGCACAGAGCGGGATGGAAAAGCGACAGCATCAGGTTTCATATTTTGGTTTTTATTCCAACGATCCTCTCTGGATTAAATGCGCACGGTCAGCGAGAACCTTCTGGAATTAATATTTATACATTAGAAACTGATCAATTTACAAAATTTATGAATAGGAAAAATAAATGTTCTGAGGACAATCACTGATATTGAGGTGACCGGGGATTATGCGTTTGTTGTCAATGGTCGAGATGGTGAGCTGTGGATCATTGATATTTCCGAGCCAAGCGCGCCGGTTGAAGCTGGTTTTATAAATCCAGGTGGCTCTCTGCTGGCGGTTGACGTTTCTGTTTCTTTTGCTTGTTTAGGATATCATCGGTCGGGTTTACGTGTGATTGATGTTTCTACTCCGGCCGCTCCCACAGAAACCAGTCTGCTCTATACGGATGGTATGGTAACCCAGGTCCTTTATCAAAAAAATCAGGTTTATGTAGCGAATTCATACAATTTGAAAATTATTAATGTCACTGCACCGGAAGCACCGGTAGAAAAAACGATTTATGACACCGGCGATTGGGCTGCAGATATTACCTTAGCTGGGAACTATGCCTATCTGGCCCTCTACGGCGCGGGCGTACAAATCGCTGATATTCCCAATCCCGCCGAGCCCGAGTTTGCCGGAAATTTTGAAACCGATAATTATGCAGAGGGAGTCGCTGCGACCGGCACTAACGTCGTTTAAATTGCCGCTTCGAGTGTTGGAATGTATGTAGTTCAATATCAGCCAACTTCGAGCGTTTTTATGCAGGAACAAAATATACCTGAGGAGAGCCGGCTTTTACAATATTTTCCCTATCCGTTTAATCCGGAAACCACGATTGAATTTTGTCTTCCAGAGGTTGCAAACGTATTGACTCGCGTTTATAATATAAAAGGAGAGCTTGTAAGAACAATTGGAAACGAATTCAAAATTGCCGGTACCCATCGCGTAAGTTGAGATGGCCATTATAACGATGGTTCTCCCGTGCCCAGCGGAATATATTTTATACAGGTTCAGGCCGGAGATTGGCAGGATGTGTGATCAAGGCGATGATGTAGAAATGATTGGTAAAAGTGTATTGGTGCGTTTCTGAGGAGCCCAGGCTTTCTTTGGCGAGAAGAATGACGGAACCGCACCCTACAACTAGGAATTAGGATTTTCAATACTTTCAGTTTGGGGCACTTTTTTACTCTCGAGATATAATGTATCCGGACAAAAGTCCTGTCCTGTTTTCCATTGGATACTACCCAGGAAGGCGCGCACAGAATTAAACCTGCTTTTATCCCGTAATTCTTTGAATATTCCAATATTTAAATATGGTTTTACATCAAAAATTCTTATTTCACCGTTTGAAAAAGTAAGAGTCAGTGTATAGTCGGAACCAGGCTTTACATCTTTGATTCATATTATTGTCTTTACCTTAAAGGTTCGATTTTGAAAACATTTTCTCCGTTTACGGCTAATTCCCAATCTGCCATTAAATCTTCGTTATGAATTTCAATTCATGCTTGTACCAATTTTATCTTATTCAAAGGAATTTTACCCTCCAATATGGATCCGTCAGGTATTGAAAAAACGGCCTCCTGGTCTTGATATTTAGTATGAATGTGAGGTGTATGATGCTTTTTATTATCGAGATAATACATTGAAATTATGATTTCGTAAAACATCGAGATAACAGCCGTTGCACACCTTTTTGTACATCGCAAATTTGACTTATCCATTAAATAATATTAAATATTTTAACTCAATAATACAAGATATTTTTATATACTTTAAAAATAACCCGCACGGTATAACGGAGGTATTGAGTGGTGGGAACGCAAACGGTAGCTTAAAATTCAATCACTATTATCAGCGTTCACATCCACTCGAATACTTGGTTAGAAAAAAAATTTCGGGCGATAAAATTAGAAAGTTTAGGAGACTATCAATATTTTCAGCGATCAAGTATAATTTGTTCTTGCTCAAATAAAAAAAAATACATATTTTAGGGAAACACTACACACTAGTATGTATTAATGACAAAGCGTGAAATAGAAAAATTGCTCAGAGAAGCTGGTTTTGCAAAACGAACCGGTGGAAAACATGATATCTGAATAAAATCCGGATATCCCCCCATACCTGTAACCAGACATAAAGGCGATATTCCGCTGGGTACCGTAAAAAGCATACTGAAAGCAGCGGGATTGGAGAAATAATTATGAAATATTATTACGCAATTTTCAAACATAATAAGGATTCCGTCGAGGTTGAGTTTCCTGATTTAGTTGGTTGTGTCACATTTGGCAATGATTGGGACGAAGCCGTGGAAAATGCTATTGACGTATTGGCGGCTTGGATGGCAAACGCGGAATCCAAATTCGTCAAGGAACCAAGCTCCTTCAAGGAATTGTCCCGTAAGTTTAAGGGTGTACAATTAATACCTATCGCTCTTGATGAAAATATCCTTGAATCATATGAAGAAATGAGACGCATTAATATCATTTTTCCCTCTCGTCTTATCCGGAAGGTTGACGAATTCAGAAAAAAAACTGGCCTTAAAAGATCTACTTTATTAAAAATTGCCACTGAAGAATACCTCGAAAGAGAAATCTCTCAATTAAACTAATCTCGTCGATATTTCTAACATTTAGGATTTTATCCGTAGTTGAGCCAAAAAAATTTGAGACACAATTTTCCCCGATATTTTACCGAATTAATAAAGTGCCTTACTCAACAAACTCAATTACGGATATAATCCTGTTGGACGCAGCCGCGACATGCACGGCTGCTATGGATATTCCATCATTCTGTTTTTCTGCCCCAAATATGATAAAATATCATCCGGCCGGTTTGGCAAACCGGACAAATTGATAAATTTTTACCGGTTAATTCATAAAATAATTGAACCCAGTCGATGGGTTCGGATATTTTTTCGATATATTTTTTCAAGAATTCCTGACATTTTTTCAATTTGGTTTTTTGATTTCGGCTGCTCCAGATACCATAGTACCTCATTTTATAAAAATTCAATGGTAATATGTGTAAAAGAAATCTCCGGATAAACTCAAAAGCATCGAGTGTCATGAGCTTTTGAGATTGCCGGTCTTTATAATCCTTCCACCAAAAGGTCACCTTGTTGTTTTCAATCTTGACAATTCTGTTATTGGATATGGCAATACGATTGACATTTGGGACAGTGGCGGTTTCGGCACGAATTAAAAAAAATGTAAAATCCATAGTACAATAACCCATCCACTCCGTCCCGCAGTGCGGGATCCAACCACGCGTTGCATACAGACCTGTGCTCATTTTCTAGAGGTCTGATGCA
>JAFGEC010000236.1 GCA_016931775.1 Candidatus Zhuqueibacterota bacterium
AAAGGAAACCTGCCCTATGAAGACGCGGTGCTGGATTTCTCCAATCCCGAAACGGTCACGTGGTACCAGGACAAAATCGCCGGACTGTTGAACCAGGGCGTGGGTGTGATCAAGGTGGATTTCGGTGAGGCCGCTCCGCCGGAAGGTGTCTATGCTTCGGGCCGGACAGGCTTTTATGAGCATAATCTGTACCCTCTTCGCTATAACAAAGCGGTCGCGGATATCACCAAAAAGGTGACCGGTGAGACCATCATCTGGGCGCGAAGTACCTGGGCCGGAAGTCAGCGCTATCCCGTGCACTGGGGCGGCGATCCGGCCAACACCGATATGGCCATGGCGGCTACTCTGCGCGCCGGTCTGTCTATGGGATTGAGCGGTTTTTCGTTCTGGGCTCATGATATCGGAGGTTTTGTTAAAAAAACTCCCGAAGATATATACCGCCGCTGGACACCGTTCGGTATGCTGAGTTCCCACACCCGCAGCCACGGGGCACCACCGACCGAACCCTGGGAGTACGGTACGGACTTTATGAATGCCTTCCGTCTTGCCGCAGAAATGCGGTACAAACTGATGCCTTATATTTACGCTCAGGCCAAAGAATGCACCGAACTCGGCATCCCCATGCTGCGTGCGCTGTTTGTGGATTTTCCGGATGATCCTGGCTCGTGGCTGGTGGATGACCAATATCTGTTCGGCTCGGATATACTGGTGGCTCCGTTATTTGAAAGCGTCACCGAGCGGGCCGTTTACCTGCCGCCCGGTCAGTGGATCGATTATCAAACCGGAATGAGCTATTCTGCAGGATGGCATCATATCACGGCCGGAGAGATACCGGTTGTCGTTCTGGTGCGTGAGGGTGCCGTCATCCCACACATCAAACCGGCCCAATCCACGGCTTTTATGGATTGGTCGGAACTGGAACTCGTGGCGTATGCAACGGATTCACAGAGACTGACGGGTCTCATTTGTCTGCCGGAGGATCAAAATCTGCACAAACTAATACTTGAAAAAGCAGATGAAAAATTAACGCTTGTCAAAGATCCTCTTGAAGGCAAAGTAAATTGGAAGATACGACTGTTTTCGGAGTAATTCTTTTGACTCACCTGCCGGATGAAAAAAATTTAAAAAGGAGAAAAAGAATATTCCGAGCAGTTGGGTGCTTTTGTTTTAAAACAGGCGGGATTGAGCCGCTCTCAAATCGGCAAGCTGCAGCAAATGCCCTGGCAGGATTATTACCAACTTGCGACCAATGCATCGAGAAATTTTAAAGGCCAAACCAATTCCGGCAGGCGCCGGGGTTTCAGTCCCGTGGTCGACGGTCATTATCTGCCGCAACATCCCTACTATCCCGAGCCGACACCCGAGGCTGCTGATGTCCCCATGATGATATGTTCGACCATGAATGAAATGTCTCCAAGCCGCGATAATGCGGAACTGGAAAATGTGACGCTCGAACAGGTGGTGGAAAAGGTGAGAGAAAGAGCCGGATTCAGAGCGGGATTGGGGGACAAGGCCCCTGAGGTGGTTAAAGCATACGCCAAAGCCTTTCCTGGAAAAAGACCGGTCGAAATCAGGTCTTTGATCAGCAGCAACCGGCAGGGCACGGTCGCACTGGCGGATGCGAAATCAAAACAAGTGCCGCCGGTCTGACTCGTTGTTACAGAATAGGCTGAAAGTCATAATCCTTTTTTGCATTCATGGCAATGTGATTTCCAGGATGGATGCTTCACATTTTGTATGCTATACAATTTGTATAGTATACAATATGTATGGTAGTAAAATATATGACAAAATTTCAAAAATTCAAAAATTCAAAAATATCCCTTGCTATTTCCGTCATACCTTCTTATTATTTAAATGGTACCGCTGTGAAAATCCGGAACGACTGATAAATGCAGCTTTTTCTGATAAATATGAATCAATTTTGATTGAGAAAAATCTAATAAACGGGTAACAACAGGAAATGGCTGCAACAATACGGGAGATTTGATTTACATGGATTCATTGCAGGAAGTACTTAAAACCACATATTTCAACAATTCAATGGGTCAATATCTGGCATTTTTCGGATTTATTATTCTGGGTATCATTGTCGGCAAGGTATTTTATTATATCTCCAAAACCTATCTGCGCCGGCTGGCCGCCCGGTTTAAGACAAAGTTTGAAGATTATCTTATCGACATTATTGAAGAACCTATCGTTCTGGCTTTGATCACCGGTGGTTTTGCGGTCGGTGTGCTTTTTCTCAATCTGGACGAAACCGCACAGAAATTTTTTAACAACGTTCGCATGATCCTGTTGACCATTGCGGTGGCATGGTTCCTTATCCGGCTTGTTGAAATGTTGATAACCATCTATGTGGAACCGTTGACCGACAAAACTGAGAGCAAGCTGGATGACCAGATACTCCCCATCCTGAAAAAATCGGCTAAACTGGTTGTTGCCGTTCTGGCATTTATCATGATTCTGTCGAATATGGGTTACGACATTATGTCCATCATCGCCGGTTTAGGGATCGGCGGTTTGGCACTGGCTCTGGCTGCACAGGACGCTGTGAAAAACATCATCGGCGGCATTACGATTTTTTGGGACAAGCCGTTCCAGATCGATGACTGGATCGAATTGAATGGGAAATCCGGATCGGTGCATGAGGTCGGAATTCGCAGTACCCGAATAAAAACCGTTGATGGAACCACCGTTGTGCTGCCCAACAGCAAGGTTGCCGACAGTCTATTGGAAAATTTTTCAACCCGGACGAAGAGGCGTATGATCGTCAATATCGGATTGACCTATGAAACCAGTGCCGATCAGATGGAGCAGGCTTTTGAGATTATCAGGAATACCATCCGGTCTGTCGAAGGTGTGGAGAAGGAAGATATTATTATACGTTTTGTGAATTTTGGCGCGTACTCGCTGGATTTGGAGATTATTTACTGGATCGTCAATATGCCGGACTGGCGGATGATTATTCACAGAGTCAATATGGGTATTAAACGGAATCTGGACGAAGCCGGTATCGATATGGCATTTCCCACGGAGACACATTATGTTATACAGCAAAAATAGAACCAGGATTTTGAAATAAAATACACCAACAAATTGTTGTTTATAAGCGTATTATACAGTGAAACGATGTTGTAAAACGGCAAAACCATATCACAAAAATAAAAGGAGGTTACCATGGCGTATTATAAATTGGCGGACATTGAGGGAATCGGTGATAAATACGCGCAAAAGCTCGGTAAAGCCGGTTTAAAAAGTGTCGGCGCGTTATTGGAAAAGGGCGCAACCCCAAAAGGCCGCAAAGAAATAGCGGAAAAATCCGGAATTGACGAATCCCTGATATTGAAATGGGTCAATCATGCCGACCTGTACCGTGTCAAGGGTGTGGGCAGCGAGTATTCCGATTTACTCGAACGCGCCGGTGTGGACACGGTCAAGGAATTAAAACAGAGGAAACCGGAAAACCTCGCAGCGGCATTAAAGCAAACAAATGACGCGAAAAAAATCGTCCGTCAGGTCCCCAGTTTGGTGATGGTAAAAAAATGGATCGATTATGCAAAATCACTGGAAGGCAAGATTACTTATTAACTTTAAAGGAGCTTATTGATGGGACTGTTTACTTTTTTAAAAAATGCCGGTGCCAATTTGTTAGGTGTCGGAAAAGATGAAGCCAAGGAAGTTGAGAAACTGTTGACCACTGAATTGGGCGGCAAAATTGCTGATTTGAAGGTAGGTTTTGACGATGGTACCATTTCCCTGCAGGGTAAATGCGACAGCCAGGCCACTCGCGAGAAAGCTGTTTTACTGGCCGGAAATATTCAGGGTGTTGAACAGGTCAATGATGATTATCTCATTGCTCCGCAGGAAGATCAATCGGAGTTTTACACAATCGTCAAAGGTGATACTTTATCGAAAATTGCAAAGCGTTATTACGGGAATGCCATGAAGTATCCAGTCATTTTTGAAGCCAACCGCGAAGTGATCAAAGATCCCGATCTGATTTATCCGGGACAGCAGATACGGATTCCAAAGTTGTAAATACGACGCACTTGAAGATTACACGGCGTTATAAGAATTCGGCCTGTGTATTTTGAAGGTGCCGGTTAAAAGCTCGGTGCACCGATAAGGTGCTATTTTCAAGTATGACGCACCACAAGGGTGTGTCATACTTGAAAGAGGTGTATTTAAGGAAAGGATATAAAATGAGTTCATTTATCGATGACTTTATGCAGCAGTACGGTTCCGAGGTGACCAAAGGACTCACCTCCAATCTCGGAATCAATAAAAAAACCGCTGCACAATTGATCCCTCAGGTTCTTCCCTTGGTCCTCGGCGGCCTGCGCCGTCAAAAGGATGACCAGGGTGGGGCTCCGCGTGTGGATCATATTTTAAATAAATACGGCAGTGCCAGTGTGTTGAATAATATTCTGGGCACCATGTCGGAAAAAGCACAGGACGACAGAGTTGATCCGCGGTTGGGCGGTTTGCTGGGTGAATCCGGTATTGAGGCCACCAAAGTGCTGGCGAATAATTTTAAACTGGACTCCAGTGTTCTGATGAAAATGATACCCATGATATCGCCGATTATTCTGGGTGCATTGACACGCAAACGTGATACCGAAGGTGCCGGTGCCAGCGGCATCGCCGCTTTACTGGACCAGGATGGTGACGGCAGTGTGCTGGATGATGTCGCCGGATTTTTATTGCAGGGATTATCCGGCTCCGGCAAAAGGTCGAGTCAGGCGAATGTGCTGGGCGGACTTTTGAGCGGATTGTTTGGGAAAAAACGCTAATTGATGTTTTAACGAGGTGCAATTATGAGTAATTATTTCCGAACTTTTCTCCTTATGGCTCTTCTGACGGCGCTGTTTGTGTGGCTGGGCGGTTTGGTCGGCGGCCGGACGGGTGCGGTTATTGCGTTTGTTATTGCGGGCGCAATGAACGTGTTTGCTTATTGGAACAGCGACAAACTGGTTCTGCGGCGCTATCAAGCGCAGGAAGTCGGTCCTCAGGAAAATTCCCGTTTGTATATGATTGTGAACCGCCTTGCCCAGAGCGCACAAATACCCATGCCAAAAGTTTACATCATTCCCAGCAGTACTCCCAATGCATTTGCCACCGGACGCAATCCCGAGAACGCCGCCGTTGCCGCGACGCAGGGATTACTCGATATGCTGGACGATGACGAAATTGAAGGTGTTATGGCTCATGAGCTGGCTCATGTGAAAAATCGTGATATCCTGACCGGTACCATTGCTGCGACCCTCGTGGGTGCCATCGCCATGCTGGCGCAGTTTGCACGTTTCGGCATGATGCGGTCGAGGGGCCGGCAGAATCCGATTTCCCTTATCCTGATCGTGATCGCCGCACCGCTTGCCGCTATGTTGATCCGGATGGCAATATCACGGGTCCGGGAATATGCGGCCGATAAAGG